>NZ_JBHXTG010000074.1:0-47085 GCF_042677465.1 Kitasatospora sp. NPDC127111 | reverse complement strand
CTGTCGGGGTCGTTCTGGTCGCCGAGGAGTTCGTTCTGCCAGAGGGTGTAGTCGGCGTACTGGACGGGCAGCGGGGTCCAGTCGGGGGCGTGGCCCTCGGCGCGGGCGGCGTACGCCTCGGTCAGCTCGCGGGAGAGCGGTCCCATCGACCAGCCGTCCGCCGCGATGTGGTGGGCGACGACCAGCAGGGCGTGCTCCCGCACGGACAGCTCGAACAGCTCGGCTCGCAGCGGTGGTTCGGCCGCCAGGTCGAAGGCGTACCGGGCGCCCGCAGCCAGCGCGTCGGGCAGTTCGGCCTCGGTGGTCGGGGTGACGGTCAGCCGTGGCGCCGCCTCCGCCGCAGCCAGCACCCGCTGGTACGGCGTGCCGTCGGCCTCGGGGAAGACCGTGCGCAGGCTCTCGTGCCGGGCGACGACGTCCGCCAGCGCGGCGCGCAGCGCCGGTACGTCGAGGCGGCCGGCGAGCCGGATCACGAGCGGGATGTTGTAGGTCGCGCTCGGCCCCTCCATCTTGTGGATGAACCAGAGCCGTCGCTGCGCGGAGGACAGCGGGATCACCGGCGGGCGTTCCCGCGCGGTCAGCGCCAACCGCCCCTTCCGGGCGCCGTCCAGGCGTGCGGCCACGGCGGCTGGGGTCGGTCCCTCGAACAGTGAGCGCAGCTCCAGTTCGACCCCCAGCTCCGTACGGACCCGGGCGATCAGCCGGGTGGCGAGCAGGGAGTGGCCGCCGAGCTCGAAGAAGTCGTCGTCGACGCCGACCCGCGGCAGGCCGAGGACCTGCGCGAACAGCTCGCAGACCGACTGCTCCCGCGGCGTGCGCGCCTCCCGGCCCGACCCGGCGAGGGTGAAGTCCGGCGCCGGCAGCGCAGCCCGGTCCAGCTTCCCGTTCGCCGTGAGGGGCAGTCGCTCCAGCGGGACGACGGCGGCCGGGACCATGTGGTCGGGCAGCCGGCCCCGCGTGAACTCCCTCACCTGCTCGGGCCGGAGGGCCTCCCGGCCGACCACGTAGGCGACCAGGCGGGAGTCGCCGGGCTGGTCCTGGCGGACCACCGCGGTCGCCTGGGTCACGGCCGGGTGCGCGAGCAGCGAGGCCTCGATCTCCCCGAGTTCGATGCGGAAGCCGCGGATCTTGACCTGGTGGTCGGCGCGGCCGACGAACTCCAGCTCGCCGTCCGGGTTCCGGCGGACGAGGTCGCCGGTGCGGTACATCCGGCCGCCGGGTTCGCGGCCGTAGGGGTCGGCGACGAAGCGTTCGGCGGTGAGGGCGGGCCGGCCCAGGTAGCCGCGCGCCAGACCCGGACCCGCGACGTACAGCTCGCCCACCACGCCGGGTGGGACCGGCTGGAGTCCGCCGTCCAGCACGTGGGTCCGCAGGTCGGGGATGCCGACGCCGATCACGCTCGCCGCCCCGGCGGTGACCCGGTCGTGGGTCAGCGGCTGGTGGGTCACGTGCACGGTGGTCTCGGTGATGCCGTACATGTTGACCAGGACCGGAGCGTCGTCCGGATGCCGGCGGTACCAGTCGGCGAGCCGGTCCGGTTGCAGCGCTTCTCCGCCGAACACGACCCTGCGCAGCGCGAGTTGGCGTTCCGGACGGGACGGTTCGGCCTCGGCCTGCGCCAACTGGTAGAAGGCGGAGGGGGTTTGGTTGAGGATGGTGACGCGCTGGTCGGCCAGCAGGTCCAGGAACGCGCCGGGCGTCCGGCTGGTCTCGTGGGGCACCACGACCAGCCGTCCGCCGTGCAGCAGGGGCCCCCACAGCTCCCAGACGGAGAAGTCGAAGGCGTAGGAGTGGAACAGCGTCCAGACGTCGTCCGGACCGAAGCCGAACCACCCGCGGGTCGCGTCGAACAGCCGCACCACGTTGCGGTGGGTGTTGACCACGCCCTTCGGCACGCCGGTGGAGCCGGACGTGTAGATGACGTAGGCCGGGTGGTCGGGGCGGAGCTCCACCGCGGTGGCCTGGGAGGGCTGCCCGGCGAGGTCGGCGAGGACGGCCGGATCGTCCAGGAGGAGGACGGGCGCGCCGTGTCCGTCGGGCAGTTTCGCCTCGGTCGCGGCAACGGCCAGGACGAGGGCCGGCCGGGCGTCGGTGATCATGTGCGCCAGACGGGCGACCGGGTACTCGGGGTCGAGGGGCAGGTAGGCGGCCCCGGCCTTGAGCGCGGCGAGGACGGCGACGACCAGGTCGGCCGAGCGTGGCAGGGCCAGGGCGATGATGCGCTCCGGGCCGGCGCCGCGGGCTGTGAGGAAGTGGGCCAGCCGGTTCGCCCGCTCGTCCAGCTCCCCGTACGTGAGCGTCGTCCCGCCGCAGACCACGGCCACCGAGGCCGGGTCCGCGGCCGCCCTGGCCTGGAACAGCTCCGGCAGGGTGGCCTCGCTGGTCGGAGGAGTCTCCTCGGCGCCGGCCGTTGCGGCGGCGCGCTCCTCGGCGGTCAGCAGGTCGATCCGGCCGAGCGGCTGGGTGGGTTCGGCCGCTGCGACGGCGCGCAGTGCGGTGATGAACCTGCCGTGGTGGGCGGCGAGTTCGGGCTCCGGGCAGAGCTCGGGGTGGGCGTTGAGGTCGACCGTGAGCCCGGTGCCGTCGCGGCGGTCCCAGACGGCGAGTGCGAGGTCGCCGACCAGTCCGGAGGAGAGGCTGTGCGCGGTGCTGGCCAGGCCGGCGAAGGCCGGCGCGGCGTCGAAGGACATGATGTTGACGACCGGGGCGTACCACGTCCCGAGGCCGCCCGGCAGGTCGAGGTCCCGTTGCAGGTCCTCGGACCGGTAGCGCTGGTGCCGGCCCAGTTCGACGATCCGCTCGGCGACCTGGCGCAGGAGCTGGTGCAGCGTCAGCTCGGGCCGGACGGTGAGCCGTAGCGGGAGCACGTTCGAGGCGGTGCCGGGCGTGCGGCGCTGGAGCCGGTCCAGTCGTGCGGGGACGGGCAGGCCGAGCACCACGTCGGTCACGCCGGTCACGCGGTGCAGGTGGACGGCCGCTGCCGCGATCACCAGGTGCGACCACGGCGCCCGGGCCCGTCGGGCGGCCTCGCGCAGCCCGTCCGACTCGCCGGGTGCGAGTGCCGTGCTCCGGCGGAGGTAGCGGTCCGGGACGGTCGACGGTCGGGCGACGATCCCGGTCGGTTCGGGGCGGTCGGCGAAGTGGCCGGTCCAGTACTCCCGGTCCCTGGTGAACTCTTCCGAGGCGCGGTAGTTCTGATCGGCGGTCAGAAAGCCGTCCAGTGACCCGAAGGTGCGCGGTGGCACCGGTCGGCCCTCGGTGAGCGCGGTGTACACCTCGGCGGTCCGGCGGGCGATCAGCACCGAGCCGAAGGCGTCCATCACGATGTGGTGGTAGCCCTGGTACCAGTAGTGGCGGTCGGTGCCCAGGCGCAGGAGCGCGTACTCGAACAAACGCTCCCGGAGGTCCATCGGCCGGGCGGCCGCGGCGGCCAGCCAGTCGCGGGCGGCCTCCTCGGGGTCGGCTTCGGCGCTGAGGTCGACCAGGGCCGGCGTCCAGTCGGTGGGCGGCCGGACGGCCTGCCGGACCTCGCCGGCTTCCTCGGTGAAGCGGACGTGCAGTGCCTCGGCCTCGGTGACGACCAGCCGCAGAGCCTGTTCGAAAAGTGCCGGATCCAGCTGTCCGTGGATTTCCAGATATTCGCCCACTCGAAATACCAGGTTCGCCTTCGGCAGCCGTTGCTCGGCGATCCAGATTTCGCGTTGCGCAGCCGTGAGCGGCAGCACGGAATCGGCATTGACAGACAAGTCTCCACCTCCGATAATTCCCCCGCGCGGACGGCTGGAGAGTGAAATGGTGAGAATCTTGCGACGGCCCGAACGGGGTGTGGCTCATTCGGGGAGCGTCGGAGAACCGGCGGCCGGTCGCCATTCGGGCGGAGGGCCGGCGCGCCCACCGGAATCGGGCGCGGCTGATCGGAAATCAAGGCCATCGGCAACCTAACCCGGGGGCGCGGGAGGGTCAAGGAGTTCACTCGCCGTTGTCCCGCCGGCGGGACAACGGAGCGAAGCATGGCCGGTCAGATGCCGTGTCGGGGGCGTCCTCCGCTGATCGTCGGCGTGCTTGCCCGCCGTCTCGCGGCCGTGTTAGCTTCACGGTCGCCAAATGCCGGAATCATTGTTCTCCGTGATCCGGCCTTCTCTGAATTTCCCCATAAGAGGAAGCGGGCATGGCGCATACATGGTGGGGGGACCGGCTGCTGGGTAGCGGCACGGACGACGAACTCTGGGCGATTTCCAGCGCGCCGATAACCCGGGGCGAACTCCGCGCCGGAGTCGAGGCCCGGCGTCGGATGTTTCAGGAGCGCGGTATCACCGAAGGTACTTCGGTGGTGTTGCGGATGACGCCGAGTTTCACTTACCTGCAGGTACTGCTGGCCCTGTGGAGCTGCGGCGCCCAGGTGGTTCTGGTCGATTTCCGGCTGAAACCGGCCGAGTTCGAGCCGCTGATCGAGCTGGTACGGCCGCAGTACCTGGTGCTGGCCGCAGGGGCGGGCGGGCCGGCGGCCGGATTCCGTCAGGAGTCCGCGTTCGAGGTCCGGCGGCTGGCCGGCGGGCGGCCGGCCGCCGACGGCGTCGTACTCGTGCAGTTCAGCTCGGGATCGACGGGCCGTCCCAAGGTGATCGGCCGGCCGGCCGGTTCCGTCCTGGCCGAACTCGACCGGCACGCTGCCGTCCCGGGCATCCCGGGCCGGGGCGAGCGGGTGCTGTTGCTGAACTCGGTCATGCACAACATGGGTCTGATGACCGGGGTGCTCCAGGCGCTGGCCGCCGGGGCGACGCTGGTCGTCCCGCCGACGTTCCGCCCGGCGGAGGTGCTGCGGCTGATGGCGCGGACCGAGGTGTCCGTCGTGTACGGGACGCCGGTCCACTACGACCTGCTGACCCGGACCGCGGACCGGCCCGACCTGCCGTCACTGCGGCTCGCGGTCTCCGGCGGCGAACGGATGCCGGAGGAGCTCCACGAGCGGTTCCGGTGGGGCTTCGGCCTGCCGATCGCCCAGGTCTACGGTCTCACCGAGATCGGGCTGATCGCCGGCGACCTGTCCGGGCGGTGCGTCCCTCCGGAGGTCGGGCCGCCCGTGCCGGGGGTCGAGGTGAAGCTGGCCGGCGAGGAACTGCTGGTCCGGATGGACCGTTCGCCCTACCTGTACGACGAGCACGCCGACCGCTTCAGCGACTGTTGGCTGCGGACCTTCGACCGGTTCCGGCAGGATCCGGCGACCGGGGTGCTGAGCATGCTCGGACGCTCCGACTCGCTGGCCGTCGTCGGTGGGTTGAAGGTCGACCTCACCGAGGTCGAGGCCGCCCTGCTGGAGCACCCGAGGGTGACCGAGGCGGTGGTGACCCACGGCGAGGCGATCGAGGCGTTCGTGGGCGGAGCGGAGGGACTCACCGCGAACGAGCTCACCGCCTGGTGCCGGCAACGGCTGAGTGCGGTCAAGATTCCGAAGCGGTTCTTCGTCACGCGGCAGCTGCCCCGCAACTCGATGGGGAAGCTGACCCGCAACCGCGAACTGATGTACGCGCACATCGTGTCGGAGCCGTCCGCCCCGCTCCGGCCGGCGCGGTCCCGGGAGGCTTCGTGATCTCGAAGGACGACATCAGGGCGATCCTCGCCGAGGGCGCCGACCTCGGCCGACCCGAAGAGCTGTCGGACGATGCCGAGCTGGTGATCGACTCTTTCGTCCTGGTCGTCCTCCAACACGGGCTGGAGGAGCGGCACGGAGTGGTCGTCGACCCGAACTTCGAGGACATGGAGCTGTTCACCTCCATCAACGGCATCCACGAGTACCTGACCGAACTCCTGCGGGAGCACTGACCGGTCACCCGCCCCGACCCCCGCCCACCGACCCGGCCCACCGACCCCGCCCACCGAACCCGGTCCACCGCCCACCGCCCACCGCCCACCGATCCCGAACCACCGTCCGCGAGGAGTGATCATGACCAACCCCTTCGAGAACCCCGACGGCCGCTACCTGGTGCTCGTCAACGACGAGGGCCAGTACTCGCTGTGGCCCGCCTTCGCCGAGGTGCCGGCGGGCTGGACGGTCGCGCTCGCCGAGACCGACCGCCAGTCCTGCCTGGACCACATCGAGGCGCACTGGACCGACATGCGCCCGCTCAGCCTCGTGCGCCGATAGGAGAGGACCACGATGGACGACACCGCGTTCCAGCGGCTGCTGCTGACCGAGGAGGACCTGGAGGAGTCGTTCTTCGGAGAGGAGCCCAGCGCCGCCTACGATCCACGCTTCGTCTCCGGCGACGAGTCCGGGCGCACCATCGTCGACCTGACGAACATGCTGACCCACGGCACGCACCCGGAGACCCGGCGGCACGGCTCCGCGCTCTTCACCAACGTGGTGGGCTCGGTGGTGTTCCACCACGTCGCGCAGTTCGACCAGCAGGCCTGCCGCCAGGTCTACCAGGAGCTGCTGGAGGCGGTGCACGCCTGCGGACAGTACCGGATGGAACTCAACGACGGGGTCCAGCTCGACATCACCAAGGTCGACTCGGAGCCGCTCGATCTGGGGGACGGCGGCATCCTGGTGCGCTGGCTGTCCGCCGTCGACCACTTCCGCATCGAGACCACCTGGGCGATCGCGGTCAAGGGCGACGTCCTGTCCTTCGTCAACACACGCATCCCGGACCCGGCCGAGGTCCACCGGCTCGCGCGGATCGCCGTCGGCCGGGTCTCGGAGCCGGCGAAGAGCTGAAGGCGGTATCTGATGAGTCCCACCGGATCCCTGGTCACCATCGAGTCCGCGCTGGCCACGGTCGATTCCTGGCTGACCGAGTACATCTCGGCCAGCCACCCGGAGATCGGCCGGACGGGCCCCATCTGCCCGTTCGTGGCGCCCTCCCGCAAGAACAACACCCTGGAGGTCCGCGTCCGGCTGGTCGGGCACGCCCCCACCGCCGAGCTGCTGGAGGAGCTCGCCCGGAGCAGCCTGCGCGAGTACCAGCTGCTCTCCTGGCAGGGCCGGAACCCGATGCTCCGCGCCCTGGTGGTGGTGCTGCCCGACCTCCGCGGTGCGGACACGGGGCTGCTCGACCAGGCCCAGGCCCGGGTCAAGGACGACTTCGTGGCACACGGCCTGATGATCGGCCAGTTCCACGAGAACTGCGAGGTGACGGCGGCGAGGAACCCGGGGTTCGCGGTCAGCAAGGCGCCGGTGCCGGTCTTCGCGATCCGCGCCATCGCCCTGCACGACATCTTCTTCCTGCACGACCGCCCGCACTGGTTCCACCAGTACCGCGAGAAGTTCGCCAAGTACTACGGCGCGGAGTCGACCGTGCTGGACCCCGCCCTGCTGGAGCTCTACCACCAGGCCGAGCGCTCGTACGGCCGGGCTTCCTGACCGCGCGAACGACGGCTCCGGACGCGGTCGCGAGGCGCGGGTGATCACGGCCAGGAGGCGGGTCGACTCCGCCCGGACCTCGGTGCCCGGTCCCGGTGAGGTGGTCCACTCCTCGAGGACGCACCAGCGCCGGGTACCGGGCGCCAGGCGTCAAGCACCGGGCACCGGGCGCGCGGTCGTCCCGGCGCTCGTCCGGTACCTGGGCCGCGCTCAGCGTGAGAGGCGGGCTTCGATGCCGTCGAGGAGGAAGTCGAGGCCGGCCCGGAAGGTCTGGTCGGCGCTCAGGTGGGGGCCGTCGCGCACGACCGTGGCCAGTGCGGGGAACCGGCCCGTGGCGAAGGTCCGCTCCAGGTACGGCCCGAAGGCGGCCTGCCACTGCTGCTTGTCCATCCCGGTGGCCCGCTCGGCGCGCCGCTCGGTGATCTCCCGGCGCACCGCGCCGATCACGTACGCGTTGACCGCGGCGATCGCCGGCACGGTGGCTTCGAGGTCGACGCCGCCCATCGCGGCCACCACGGCCTCCCCGCAGGCCAGGGTGTGCGGGCCGAGCTGCGGCCGTCCACCGATCAGGTCGGCGAACCATTCGTGCTGGTGAGCGGCCCGCCGGGTGGCTTCGGCCAGGGAGTGCAGGACCTCCCGCCAGCCGTCTCCGGTCGGCCGGATCTCGGCGTGGACCGCATCGACCATCAGATCGAGCAGCTCTTCCTTGGTGGCGATGTAGCCGTACAGCCGCATCGGACCGACGTCCAGCGCGGCCGCGACCTTGCGCAGCGACACCGCGGCCAGGCCGTCCGCGTCGGCCAGCCGGATCGCCGCTCGTACGATCCGCTCCCGGCTCAGCGGGGCAAGCACCGGTCGATCCGACGGCTCCGGCCGCTCCCACACCAACATGCCGCCGACAATACAGCGCGCGCTGTTACAGTGACATCGGTCGATACGGTGTATCGATCGATACGGTGAATCGGGGGGAACCATGACCATCGCCATCGTCGGAGCCGGCTTGGGCGGCCTGCTCCTCGCGCGGGTGCTGCGGGTGAACGGCATCGACGCCGTCGTGTACGAACGTGAATCCGCGCGCGGCGCGCGGGGCCAGGGCGGCATGCTCGACCTGCACTCCGGGACGGGCCAGCGGGCGATGCGCGAGGCCGGCCTGATCGACCGGTTCCACGCGATCGCCCGTCGTCAAGGCCAGGACCTGCGTCTTCTGGAGCCGGACGGCACCCTGCTGCTCCAGGAGGACACGCCCGACGACGCCCCGCTCGAACGACCGGAGGTCGACCGGGCCGACCTGCGCAACCTCCTGCTGGACTCCCTCCCCGAACACACGGTCCACTGGGGCCGCGCGTTCGAGTCCGCCGACAACGGGCACCTGCGGTTCGCCGACGGCACCAGCGCGGGGTACGACCTGCTGGTCGGCGCCGACGGCGCGCACTCCCGGGTCCGCGCACTGCTCACCGACGCCCGACCGGCGCACACCGGCCAGAACGTCGTCGAGCTCGGCATCCCCGACGTCGACCGCACGCACCCCGACCTCGCGGCGATGGTCGGGCGCGGCAACTACTGGGCGCTCGGCAGCGGGCAGTCCCTGGCGGCGCAGCGCAACGGCGACGGCCGGGTCCGCATCTACCTCAGCTTCTACGACACCGCCGAGGACTGGTTCGCCACCAGCGGGATCCCGTTCGACGACCCGGCCGCCGCCCGTGGGCGGCTGATCGACCTGTTCAGCGGCTGGGACCGGCGGTTCACCGCGCTGATCGCCGCCTGCGACGACACGATCCTGCCGCGGTCGATCACCACGCTCCCGGTCGGCCTGACCTGGCCGTCGACGCCGGGCGTCACGCTGCTCGGCGATGCCGCGCACCTGATGCCCCCGGTGGGGCAGGGCGCCAACATGGCGCTGCTCGACGGCGCCCTGCTCGGCCTCGCGCTGGCGGCGCACCCGGACGACCACGCCGCCGCCGTCAGGGACTACGAACGCGAGATGTTCGAACGCACCAGCGCTGCCGGCCGACAGTCCGCGCACATCCAGGAAGTCCTGGCGGCGCCGGACGCCGGCCGGAGGATGCTCGCCTTCTTCCAACCCGGCTGACGACGACCGACCACGGTCCTGAAGGCCACCGGATCCAACCGGGCGACCCGTCCGGGGCTTCGGCGTGGTGGCGTGGTCGCATAACCGCGTGCTGTCGGGTGCGTCGGGCTGACGGGCTGACGGGCTGTCGGGCAGGCGGCGCCGGGAACAGAAGCGGGCCCGGACTCCGGGAACGATCCCGACGTCGCGGCCGACCACGACGCCGTGCTCGGGCCTGCGCGGGACCTCCCGGCCGCCTAGCGTGGAAGGTGTCCGGTGCCACAGGTGGGCGGCACCACAGGTGGGCGGCGCCACAGGTGGGCGGGGGGCGCCCGGCCCGGACACCCCACGGGGGTGAGCCGAAGGTGCCAGGGGAGCGAGGAGCGATGCGGCGCTTGCCCGGCGGGCCGGAGCATCCGGGCCGAGCCCGCCCTGATCCGTCGGTGGTGCACCGTGCCGTCCGGGTCACGGCGGCCGCCTGCGCCGGCTTCTACACCTTCCGCTACGGCTTCCACCAGCCGGTGACGGCCACCTACGCGCTGTTCGGGGCGGTGGCGGTCGGCATCCTGGCCCGGGTGGAGGGCGGCGCGCGGAGCCGGGTGCGCACGCTGCTGAAGACGCTGCCGTTCGCCTGGGCGCTGGTGTGCCTGGGCACCGTCCTGGCCGTGCACGCCTGGACGGCGGCGCTCGGGATGGCGGGCGTGGGCTTCGCGGTGGCCTTCGGTTCGGTGGGCGGGCCGCGGCTGGTCGGGCTGGCGAACGGGCTGCAGCTCTTCTACATCCTGCCGTGCTTCCCGCCGTACGCCCCGGACGGCCTGCCGCAGCGGCTGGCGGGGGTGACGGCCGGACTGCTGCTGCTCGCCGTGGCCGAGCTGCTGCTGTGGCCGGAGCCGTCGCCGGAGGACTACCGCGAGCGCCTGGCCCGCACGGCCCGGGCACTCGCCCGGCTGGCGGACCTGGCCGCCGACTGCACCGGCAGCCCCCGCACCGGCAGCCCCCGCACCGGCGGCCCGCCCGGCGCGGTCGGCCCGCCCGGCGTGGTCGGCCCGCCCGGCGTGGGCCCGCCCCCGGCACCGCCGGGCGGACGTGCCCCGCCGGGGGCGGACGGCGGGGCGCCGAGCACGTCGACGGGCGGGGCACCGAGCACGGCGGCACCCGAGGTGACCGGCGCCGCGGCGGACGTGCCGGAGCAGGCCACGGCGCTCCTGGACGGTCTGCGGTTCTCCCGGATCCCGATGATGGAACGGCCCGCCGGGCCCGGCGCGGTCGACCGCGCGCTCAGCCACTGCGCGACCACCCTGCACTACGTCGGTGCCGAGCTGCTGCGGGTCCGCCGCCTCGGCGCCGTCGGCGGGCCCTACCCGCAGGCGGCCGCGCTGGTGACGGCCACCGCGCACACCCTGCGCGCGGCCGCGGACGGGCTGCGCCCGGGTGGGCCGGTCCCGTCCGCCGCGCCGATCGAGGCCCGGATCGCCGCCTTCGAGGCCGCTCGCACCGCGCCCGTCCACGTCCCCGTCCCGGACCCCGCCCCTGACGGCCCCGGCACGCCGGGCAACCCCGGAAGCGCGAGTCATCCCGACACCCCCGCCGATCCCGGGCGGACGGCCGTGGCCCGCCTCGGCCTCGGCACGGTCGCCCTGAACGCCGCCGAGGGCGCCCGCTTCCTCACCCTCGCCACCCGCACCGCCCGCCACGCGCCGCCGGCGCCCGACGACACGCCCCCCGACCTGCGGCCCGGCCCGTTCTGGTACGCCCACCAGCCGGCCGTGATGCTCTGGTGGCGCCGCATCCGCGGCAACCTGACCAGCCACTCCGTCTACTTCCGCAACGCCCTGCGCACGGCCGGGGCGCTCAGCGCGGCCCGCCTGGTGGCCGGCGCCCTCGACCTCAGCCACGGCTTCTGGGTCCTGCTGGCCACCCTCACCCTGATGCGCACCAGCGCCGCCGACACCCGGATGACGCTGCGCCCGGCCCTGGCCGGCACCGCCGGGGGCGCCGCCGTGACCGCCGTGGTGCTGCTCGCGGTCGGCGAGCACCCCCTCTTCTACGCCGCCGCGCTGCCACCGGCGATGCTGTTCGCGTTCACCGTCGGCCCGGTGCTCGGGCTGGCCTGGGCCCAGGGGACGTTCACCGTCGTGGTCGCCATGGTCTTCACCCAGCTGGCGCCGGCCAGCTGGCGGCTGGCCGAGGCCCGGCTGGTCAACGTGGCCACCGGCGCCGCGATCGGCATCCTCGCCGGGCTCTGCGCCTGGCCGCGCGGCGGCGGCCACGACCTGCGGCGGCGCACCGCCGAGCTGCTCGACCGGAGCGCCGCGGCGCTGAGCGAGACGGTCGCCGTCGTCACCGGGACGGGACCGGTCCGGGGCGCGCTGCGCCGGGCCCGGCTCTCCGCGCTGCTCACCGAGGCGCTCTACGCCCAGTACCGCAGCGAGCGGCACGATCCGGCGGGGGACGAGCCGAACTGGCACGCCGCCGTGCTCACCGGGCAGCACACCGTCCGCGGCGCCGAACCGCTGCTCGCCCGCATCCCGCCCGGCACCGCGGCCGGCGGGCCGGACGGTGGGGCGGCGCTCGTCACCCGCGCGGGACAGGTCGCCGCGGCGTTCCGCCGGCAGGGCGCGGCGCTGCTGGCCCGCGCGCCCGCCGGAACCACGGACCGGGCCCTGGCCGGGGCCCGGGTCGCGCTGCACGACGAGCGGGTGACGCTCGCGGGGATGCCCGCCGACCCGGCCTCGCTGCACACCGTCGACGTGTCCCTCTGGCTCACCGCGCTGCTTGACGACCTGTCCCGGGTCCACGCCGCCGACCCGGCCCCCGGAACCCGCCCGGCCCCCGGAACCCGCCCGGCCCCCGGCACCCGCCCGGCCCCCGGCACCCGCCCGGCCCAGGGTGGCGACGCATCGGGAACACCGACGTGACCACCCTCCGCCGCCGCGCCGGAACGGCGACGGGCCGTCAGACCGTTATCTCCGTCCGGACATCGGCCGGCTCGCCGCTTCCTCCTGCCTCGTAGGATGCCGGTCATGACGACGACGGCACCGTCCCTGGCCACGGAGCAGCGTTCCCTCGGCGATCCGCAGGTCCGCTACCCGCTGTTTCCCCCGCTGACCCACGGCTGCCCGCGCACCAGCACCGCGAGCGTGTCCTACCCGGTGGAGGTGGACTACGACTACGCCCGCGTGCCGGCCGACTTCCTCACCGCGCGGCCCGCCGGCCCCGGGCTCGACCGCTGGGCGGCGCTGCTGCCGCCGCTGACCGCGCCCGGGCTCGGCGAGGGCGGCACGCCGCTGGTCGACCTCGGCGACGGGGTGTACGTCAAGGACGAGTCGCGCAACCCCACCTGGAGCCACAAGGACCGGCTCAACCGCTGCACCGTCAGCGCCGCGCTCGCCACCGGCGCGCCCGGCGTGGTCGTCGCGTCCTCCGGCAACCACGGCGCCTCCGCCGCCGCCTACGCGGCCCGCGCCGGGCTGCGCTGCGTCGTGCTCACCTCGCCCGACGCCCCGCCGGCCGCGCTGTCCTTCCTCGACGCGTACGGCGCCGTCGTCCTGCCCGTTCCCGTCGAGGCGCGGTGGCCGCTGACCGAGCGGATCGTGACCGAGTTCGGCCTCTTCCCGGTCAGCAACCTGACGCCCTTCCACACCGGCAGCGCCTTCGGCCCGGAGGGTTACAAGACCGTCGCCTACGAGACGGCCGCCGACCTCGGGGTACCCGCGGCGGTGTTCGTCCCGACCGGCTACGGCGAACTGCTCTTCGGCATCGGCAAGGGCTTCGCCGAGCTGCGCCGCCTGGGGCTGACCGACCGCGTCCCGAGGCTGTTCAGCTGCGAACCGGCCGCCGGCGGCCCGCTCGCCGCCGCCGTCCGGGACGGACGGCCGGTCGCCCGGGTCGACGTCGGCGGCACCGACGCGTACGGCATCGACTGCCCGGTCAGCGGCTACCGCGGGGTCCTGGCCCTGCGCGGCAGCGGCGGCCGGCCGCTGTTGCTCGACGACCGCCGACTGCGCGCCGCCCAGGCCGAACTGGCCGCCAACGGCCTGTGGGTGGAGCTGTCGGCCGCGGCCGGACTGGCCGGCCTGCGCGCCCTGGACGAGCCGATCGAGGGCCCGGTGGTGTGCGTGTCCACCTCCAGCGGCTTCAAGGACCGCGGAGTCGGCCGCAACCTCCCGGCCCCCGCCGACCCCGCCTGGGACGCCGTCCGCACCCGCCTGCGCGCCGCCGGCCTCAAGGACTGACCGCACCGGCGCGCACGATTGCGGCCCGCTGCCGCCTCTCGGGCTGCTCCACCGCGAGCGGTCGGCAGACCGGCCGGGAGGCCGGAGGTCCGCCGGTTCGCCGATGTCGGGCCGTACCCCGAGACCGGAGTCATTCCGGGTGGATCAGGCGGCTCTCGTAGGCGAAGATCACGGCCTGTATCCGGTCGCGGAGTTCGAGCTTCTGCAGGATCCGCCCCAGGTGGGACTTCACGGTCGCCTCCGCGAGGTACAGGGTGGCCGCGATCTCGGTGTTGGACAGGCCGCGGCCCACCTCGACGAGCACCTCGCGTTCACGGGCGCTGAGCCGGCTCAGCCGCTCGTCACGGTCGCGTCCGCTGCCGTCGGCGCTGCCGCCGCCGGGGATGTGCGGGCGGAAGGTCTCCAGCAGGCGGCGGGTGATCCGCGGGGAGACCACCGCGTCGCCCGCGGCGACACTGCGGATCGCGGCGAGGAGTTCCTCGGGCCTGGTGTTCTTCAGCAGGAAGCCCGAGGCGCCGGCGTCGAGCCCGGCGAAGGCGTACTCGTCCAGGTCGAAGGTGGTGAGGATCAGCACTCTGACCCGCGGGGAGATCCCGACGATCTGCCGGGTCGCCTCGATCCCGTCCGTCCCGGGCATCCGGACGTCCATGAGGACGACATCGGGGCGCAGCTCGCGCGCGAGGCGGATGGCCTGCATGCCGTCCGCGGCTTCGCCGACCGGTGCCATGTCGGGCTGGGCCTCCAGCACGGTGCTGAAGGCCATCCGGAGCAGCGCTTCGTCGTCGGCGATCAGGATGCGGATCGTCATGCGGACTCCGCTCCGGCGCCGTCGAGGAGGAGACGGGTCCGGACTCCCCAGCCGCCGCCCGGCAGCGGTCCGGCGTGCAACGTCCCCCCGTAGGCGGCCGAGCGCTCGCGCATGCCGGGGATGCCGTGGCCGGACGGTGTGGCGGCGGGGCGTGGCGGGCGGGCGCCGCTGTCGGTGACGTCCACGGTGACGGCCGTGGTCGAGCACCGTACCCGGACCTTCGCGCGGGTGCCCGGGGGTGTGTGCTTGAGGGCGTTGGTCAAGGCTTCCTGTACCAGTCGGTAGACGGTGAGTTGTGCGGTGGCGGGGACGTGCGCGTGGCCGCCGTGGACCTCCAGGCGGGTCGGCAGCCCGGCCGCGCACATCTGGTCGGCGAGGGCTTCCAGTTGGGCGATGCCGGGCAACGGGTGGCGCTCCGCGTCCGGTTCGTCGGTCCGCAGGACGCCCAACGCGCGCCGCATGTCGGTCAGGGCCTGTCGGCCGGTCTCGGAGACCTGGAGCATCGCGGCGGTGGTCTTGTCGGGCGACCGGTGCTGCGCGTAGACGGCGGCGTCGGTGAGCGCGACCATGACGGAGAGGTTGTGGGTGACGATGTCGTGCATCTCCCGGGTGATGCGGGTCCTTTCCTCCGCGACGGCCAGTCGCGCCTGCTGTTCGTGTTCTCGCTCCAGGCGTGCGGCCCGTTCCTCCAGGGCCGCGAGGTAGGCGCGCGTGGTCCGCGCGTTCTCACCGAGGACGGCGGCGGCCACGACCATCGCGGTGACCGCGACGAAGGGGGTCAGGAACGCGCCTTCCGTCGCCCAGCGCAGGCAGGCCAGGAGGACCCCGGCCTCCACGACGGCACCGGCGAGCAGCGTGCCGCGGCGGTCCGAGTTCGCGGCCGCCGTGTAGAGGGCCACCAGCAGGGCGACGTCGGCCGGCAGTTGGACGTCCATCAGCCACTGGACGAAGGCCGCGGCCGCCACGGCGCCGAACACCGCGAGCGGGGCCCGGCGCCGCCACAGCAGGGGCAGCGCGAGGGCGGCGGTGAGGGCCACGGCCACCGGCAGCTCGTGCGGCGCGCGTGTGGTCAGGACGTTGGCGAGGAGGAGCGCCGGCAGCAGCGCGTCCCCCACCACGGGCGGCAGCCGGGAGCCCCGGCGCCCGGCGGCTGCCACCGGTCGCGCCGCTCGCGCGGAGACCGGGTCGGCGTACGTCGTCGGTCGTCCGGCCGCCCTGGTCCACCGCACCCCGCCCCGGTCCGGCTCCTGGTCCCGCTCCCGTTCGAGGCCCCGGTAGCGCAGCCGGCGGCGCACCTGGTGGGCATGGCCGGGTTCCGCCGCCGCCTCGGTCATCACACGTCCCCGTCGATTCAGCCCCGCGCCGCCCGGCACCTACCGCGGCCCTGTCACGGTAGGCCGCGGGCCCCGCGGAGCACATGAGTCCACCGGCTGATGACACCGTGCCGGGATACGACCGCAGGAGGAGGCCGGTTACCTCCCGTGGTCGCAGGGCGGCCGCTGGTCCGACGCACTCGATTGCTGCTCCGGTCGCACCGGGACGCGCCTCGGGTGCCACCCCGGTCGGACCCGACGGCGACCCGGGATCGATGTGGCGGGGCGTGCCCGGCGCCGACCATGGCCGGGTGACCGAGATCATCACGGGACTGTTCATGTCCCCCCTGGAAATCCTCGCCCTGCTGGGTGCCGTCGCGCTGGTGGTGGCGCGCTGGCTTCCCCCCGCCGTCCGCCCGCGCGTCACGATCGCGGCGGGGGCGGCTCTCGTGCTGTCCGCGATCGTGCTGAGCGTGGCGGGGATCCGCTGGCAGCTGCTGCCGGTCCTGGCGGGCGCCGCCTTCGCGTCGCCGTTCGCCCTCTCCCCCCTGCTGCGACGCCGTGCCGGCCGGCCGGCACGGCGGGCCCGCTGGTGGCTGGCGCTGCCGGGATCGGTGGCCTGCGTCGGACTGATCGCCACGGGTCCGGTGGCCGCCTGGGCCTTCCCCGTCCCCGTGTTCCCCGAACCGTCGGGTGACTTCGCGGTCGGCACCCGCGTGGTGCAGTGGACGGACCCGCGCCGCCCCGAGACCTTCACCGCCGATCCGGACGACCGGCGCACGGTCGTGGTCCAGCTCTGGTACCCCGCGCGGCGGAGCCCCGGAGGCGCGCGGCGGGCCCAGTACCTCGGACGCACGGAGCAGGAGGCGCGCACCGTCGCCGACGCCCTCGCCCGCGGAGTCGGCCTGCCGGGCTTCCTGGTCGACGGGGTTCCGCGTGCCCGCACCCGTGCGGTCTTCGACGCCCCGGTGGACAGCAGCGGGGGACGGTTCCCCGTCGTCCTGTTCTCGCCCGGGTCGGGCGGAGTGCGCACCCAGAACACCGCCTGGGCGGAGGAACTGGCCAGCCACGGCTACGTGGTCGCCGCCCTCGACCACCCGTACGACTCCGCCGCCGTCGTCCTCGCCGACGGCCGCACGGTCACCACCGAGACCGCCTCCAGCGGCGACCCGGACGAGGACGAGGAGCTGGCGGCCGGCTGGACGGCGGTCCGGGCCGCCGACCTCAGCTTCGTCCTCTCCCAGCTGGAGAGTCTGGACCGGGATGGGACCGCAGGCCCGCTGGCCGGACGCCTGGACACCGGCCGGGCCGCGGTGACCGGCCACTCCATGGGGGGTGCCGCCGCCCTGCAGGCGGCCCGGCAGGATCGCCGGTTCGCCGCCGTCATCGATCTGGACGGCTACCCCCACGGCCCGACGTCGCCGTCCCTCGACCGGCCGACGCTCGCGCTCACCCAGGCCATCACCCCGGGGACCGACCCGCGCTACCTGCCGCGCCTCACCGAGGTGCTCGACTCCGCCACCGCCACGAGTTACCGGCTCACCATCCCCGGCGCCGCGCATCTCACGTTCATGGACGGCCCGTTGTACCTGCCGCCCGTGCCCTCGATCGTCGGCTCCCTGGGCCGCACCGAGAGCCCGCGGGTCGTCGCGGCGGCCACCCTCGCCTTCCTGGACGCCGTTCTGCGGGGCGAGCCCGGCGACCTGGCCGGCGTTCTGCGGGCCTACGGCGACCTCACCGTCCACCACCCGGGCGACGGCCGCTGATCGGCCTTCCGGGGCAGCTCAGTGATGCCGCCGGGTGTGCGGCATCCTGAGCTGGTCGACCAGCCGCCGGGCGGCCTCGCGTCCGTCGGGGCGGGGTGCGGGCACCCGGGGGCCGGCCAGGTGGCGCTCGGTGAGCGACTTGGCGGCGACGGCGGCCCAGTCCGGCCGGCTCACCACGGCGACGTGCCCCTCCCGGTGGGCCTCGGCGTCCTTGTGGTCGTCGAAGGGGGCCATGAGGATCCGGAGGTCGTGGTCGTTCAGCCACTTCAGCCCGAGGACCTGCCGGCCGAAGTCGTGCCGGATGAGCGAGCGGGCGGCACCGGAGTCCAGGTCCAGGAGGAGGAGCTCGCCCTCGAAGTGGTAGCCGCCGTCGTACGCGCCGGTCCCCACCGCGAGCAGCGGGAGCCGCGGGTGGAAGGCCATCGCGTGCACGGGGAAGTCCGTGGTGAGGAGCAGGCGTTGGCGGGCACGGTCGGTGACGTGGAAGAGGCCGACCGTCCTGGCCTCGTCGTACTCGTGCGCGCCGGCCACGGCCAGCAGCTGCCGCCGCCTGTCCATGACGGCGAGGAGGGGATCGCCGATCCGGGCGAAGGGGTCGTCAGGGCCGTCCTGGTCGACGGGGAGCGCGGTCATGCGGAGGATCTTCGCAGGGGCCGGGTCAGTTCTGCGCGAGGAGTTCGAGCGTGTCGATGACGCGGTTGGAGAAGCCCCACTCGTTGTCGTACCAGGCGACGACCTTGACGTGCTTGCCGTCGACGCGGGTGAGCGCGGAGTCGAAGATCGACGAGGCGGGCTGGCCGGTGATGTCGCCGGAGACCAGCGGCTCGTCGGAGTAGTCGAGGATGCCCTTGAGCCGTCCGTCGGCGGCCTCGCGGTAGGCGGCGAGGATCTCGTCGCGGGTGACCTCGCGGGCGACCGTGGTGTTCAGCTCCACGATCGAGCCGACCGGGACGGGGACGCGGATGGAGTCGCCGGACAGCTTGCCGTCGAGCTTCGGCAGGACGAGGCCGATGGCCTTGGCGGCGCCGGTGGTGGTCGGCACGATGTTCACGCCGGCGGCCCGGGCGCGGCGCATGTCGCGGTGGGGGCCGTCCTGGAGGTTCTGCTCCTGGGTGTAGGCGTGGACCGTGGTCATGAAGCCGTGCTCGATGCCGGCCAGGTCGTCCAGCACGGACGCCAGCGGGGCCAGCGCGTTGGTGGTGCACGAGGCGTTGGAGACGATGACGTGCGCGGCCGGGTCGTAGGACTCGGTGTTGACGCCGTAGGCCAGCGTGACGTCGGCGCCGTCGGAGGGGGCACTCACCAGGACGCGCTTGGCGCCGGCCCGCAGGTGCGCGCGGGCGGCCTCGGCCGAGGTGAAGCGGCCGGTCGACTCCAGCACGAGGTCGACGCCGAGCTCGGCCCACGGCAGGGCGGCGGGGTCGCGCTCGGCGAGCACCTTGATGCGGCGGCCGTCGACCACCAGATCGGTTCCGTCGACCGTCACCGGGCGGTTGAAACGGCCGAGCGCGCTGTCGAACTTCAGCAGGTGGGCGAGGGCGTCCGGGGCGGTGAGGTCGTTGACGGCGACCACCTCGAGCTTGCTGTCGCGTTCGAGCAGGGCGCGCAGGCTGTTGCGTCCGATGCGGCCGAAACCGTTGATGGCGATGCGGGTCATGGTGGCTTCCCTTTCGTTCGTTCCGCGATCCATGGTCGGCGCCGGACCGCGGGCCGGACAGGGGCCGGATCGACAAGGTGCGCAAGGATCTCGCCAAGGCGGGTGGACGTCGCCGGGCACCCGAGCGGGCGTCAGGTGGCGGGCGGGGGTGGCGGCACCGGCCGGGCGTCAGGCCTCCGGGGCCGAGAAGGTGTGCCGGTACTCCGTGGGCGAGGTGCCGAGGATGCGCTGGAAGTGCAGCCGCAGGTTCGCGCCCGTGCCGAGACCGACCCGGTCGGCGACCTGCTCGACGCCCAGGTCGGTGCGTTCCAGCAGCTCGCGGGCGAGGTCCACCCGGGCCCGCAGCACCCACTGCATGGGGGTGTAGCCGGTGTCCTCCACGAAGCGCCGGGAGAAGGTGCGCGCCGACACCTGCGCGGTGCGGGCCAGCGCTTCCAGGGTCAGCGGTTCGTCGAGGTGGGCCAGGGCCCATTCGCGGGTGCTCGCGAAGAGGTCGCCGAGCGGCTCGGGCACGCTCCGCGGGACGTACTGGGCCTGGCCCCCGCTGCGGTAGGGCGCGGCGACCAGGCGCCTCGCCACGTGGTTGGAGAGCCCGACGCCGTGGTCGCGCCGCACCAGGTGCAGGCACAGGTCGATGCCGGAGGCCGCGCCCGCCGAGGTGAGCAGGTCACCCTCGTCCACGAAGAGCACGTTCTCGTCGACGGACACCAGCGGGTGCAGATCGGCGAGGGCCTTCGTGTAGTGCCAGTGGGTCGTCGCCTTCCTCCCGTCGAGCAGGCCGGTGGCGGCCAGCGCGAACGCGCCCGTCGAGATGGCCGCCAGCCGGGCTCCCCGGTGGTGGGCGGCCACGAGCGCCTCGACGACCGCGGCCGGCGGCTCGGTGGTGGAGGGGTCCCGGTAGCCGGGGACGAAGACGGTGTCGACGTGCTCCAGGGCCTCCAGGCCGTCGGCCACGTGGTAGGCGAGGCCGTCGCCGCCGGTCACCAGCCCGGGCGCGGCTCCGCAGACCCGCACCTCGTAGGGCATGCTCGGCCGGCTGGAGAACACCTGCGCGGGGATGCCCACGTCGAGCGGCTTCGCCCCTTCGAGCACGAGCACGGCGACGCGGTGCTTCCTGCGGGCCATCGGATCCTCCACTCCCGCCTTCGGGCTACCGGTCGTTGTCCTGCCAGGGGAACGGCGTGAGGTCGGGTTCGACCCAGCCGGCCCTGGCCGCGTCGCCGGCCAGGGTCGCCGGGCGGTAGTGGCGGGTGAGCAGGTGCTTGTCGAGGAGGGCGGGGTGGCGGTCGACGAAGGCGGGGAAGTCGTCCTCGCCGGGCCCGGCCGTGTGGTGCGCGACGAGTTCCACCCAGGCGCGGCTGACGGTGGCGTGGAACTTCTCGGGTGCGCCGGCCTGCCGGGCGGTGCGCCGGATGCCCTCGCTGACCACGTCGATCGCCGCGGGCAGGCCGTGGTGCCGGACGGCCAGCCAGGTCAGGTGGACGTGCTCGCGGTGGCCGAACCGTTCGGCGCCGGCCGTCACTTCGGCCATCAGGTCCTCGAACGCGGGCGTGCCGCCGGTGGGGGCCGGATCGCGCTGGGCGCTCTGCGCGTTCGGTGCGTTCTGCGCGTTCGGTGCGTTCTGTGTGTTCTGTTCGTTCTGCACGGTCATCGGGAGACCTCCGTCAGGGACTGCAGGGCCGCGCGCAGAGCGGTGATCGTCTCGGCGGGCAGGCCGTCGAGTGCGCGCTGCTCGATGCCGGTGACGGCCTTGCGGATCGTGTCGGCGGCACGGCGCCCGGACGGAGTGAGTTCGACGAGCACCGCCCGCCGGTCCTGGGCACTGGCGACGCGGGTGATGTGGCCGCGCTTCTCCAGGCGGTCCAGCACGCTGGTCAGCGTGGTCGGCCTGGTCCCCGCGGCCGCGCCGAGCTCGGACACCGTGCGCGCGCGGCCGTCGGCCAGGTTGGCCAGCGCGTTGATCTCCGAGGGGGTCAGCCCGAGCTCGGCGAGCTCGGTGGCCAGCACGTGCAGCGTGGCGTGGGTGGCCCGCTGCAGCGCCAGCAGCGGCGACCAGTCGGAGGGCGTCGTTCCATCGTTCACGATTTCGGACTATACGATTTCGTACTACCTGTCCGCAAACGAGCCCGCCCGCCCGCGCCGCGCCCGGCGATGTCCCGGGACCGCTGCCGGGGCACGAACGGGACGCCCACCTCAGGTGCCGGGGGCCTCCGGCGCGCGACGGTGGGGAGCGAAAGCGCCCCCCTCCCGGAGGACAGACGCATGCTGCACTACTCGCTCCACCAGCTGCGCGAGGCCGATCTGCTGCGCGAGGCGGACCGGCGGCGGGCCGTCCGGGCCGTGGTCGACCGCCGGTCGCACCGCGCCGAGGCCGCGGAGCGCGTTCGCCGACTCGTCCCCGCCCGGCTGCGGCGGCGGGCCGCCCGCGCCTGAACCCGCCCCGTGCCGCGGGCCCGGTCCACACCGCCGGACCGGGCCCGCGCCCTGCTCGTCAGAGGCTCCTCGGCGGAGTCCCCGGTGGCACGTCGGCCGGCCAGGACCGGCGTGCAGAGTCGCGAGAGCCTGCCGTTCGCGCGAGGACGGGCAGGCGGCCGCGTCGTGCTGCCGGTCGATCGGGCGGTGCTCGGTCCGTGTCGGATCCGGCCCTCCATGCGGGGCGGAGCTGCACCGGGGCCTGCTGTTCGACCTCGCGACCACCGGCGACCGCGACCGCACCGACCGCGCCCTGGGCCGCTTCTGCGAACTCCTCCGCCAGTGACACCGGTGGTCGGCGCGGGCGGCCGTTGTGCGTCCGAGCGTCCGCACGGCCGGGGTGCGGCCGGTGTGCCGGAACGTCTGGCGGGCCGTCAGCTGTCGATGTACTGTCACATTTCATGACCATAGCCCGCCCCGCCACACTGGCCGTCACCCTCGCCGGCGCCCTGGCCGCGCTGCTGCTCCCGACCGCCGTCCCGGCTCAGGCGCAGTCCGCCTGTTCCGCCACGTCCGCCCCGGCCGGGGCCGCGATCGGCATGTCCACCGACGGGGGAGCGGACCCCGAGCAGGCCCGGCTGCGGGACACCCGGACCGCCGCCTTCACCGAACGGGCCGGCCTCGGTGACTTCGTCCGCCGCTTCCCGGCCGCGCTGTGCGCCACCCGCAGCGCCGCGGAGGCCGAGCGGCTGGTCGACGCCTGGGGCGAGGCGCTCTGGTGGGCGGCGGTCGACCGGGCCCAGGGCCGGCGCGGCGGCGGCGACCTGCCCGCCCAGGACGACCGCCCGCTGTACTGGACCCGGCTGGCCATGACCGTCCAACTCGCCAAGTGGCAGCCCGACTTCACCGTGGACGCCAGCCGGTTGCGGCAGCGGTTCGAGGACGCCTCGCGCGGGCTGCGGGACAACGGCTTCAGCGGCGCCGCGGGCGTGCGCCGGGTGTTCGTCAGCGGCTTCGACCCGTTCGGCCTGGACACCGAACTGCGCCGGGCCAACCCCTCCGGCTCGGCCGTCCTCCAGCTGAACGGCCGGCGGATCACCCTGGCCGACGGCACCCGGGCCGAGATCCGGGCCGTCGTGCTGCCGGTGCGCTACGGCGACTTCGACCGCGGCATCGTCGAGCGCGCCTTCGGCCCGCGCCTCGCGCCCGGCTCGCGCGCCGCCGACCAGATCACCACGATCAGCCAGGGCTACCCCGGACTGTTCACCCTGGAGGCGTGGGCGGGCCGCGCCCGCTCCGCGGACCCCTACCCGGACAACGTCGACGCCCTCGCCGGCGGCACCCGCGACCACCCGGTCACCGCCCCGGGCCTGGGCCCCGGCGCGGAGTTCATCGCCACCACGCTGCCCGCCGACGGGATGACCGCCGTGCAGCAGCCGTACCCGGTCCGACTGAACACCGCCGTCACCGAGATCCCGGCCGGTGGCGGCGAGCCGGTCGACCGCGAGGACGGCCCGACCCCCGGCTCGCGCGCCGTGGCGGGGGGCGGCGGCGGGTACCTCTCCAACGAAGTCGCCTACCGCTCCAACCGGTTGCGGCTCGAACTCGCCCCGGCGGTGCCGGGCGGCCACCTGCACACCCCCGTGCTGACCGGCCTGCCCGCACAGCCCGAGCAGCTCACCGGCCCCGACCTGGAACGGAACGAGGCCGCGATCACCGGCGAGGTGCTGGACATCCTGCGCCACGCGACCCCCTGAGTCGCCCCGCCGGTACCCGGGGCGCCTCGGCGAAGCGCACTCCGGCCACGGGGTCGGTCCCGGAACCGACGAGGCGCTCTCGCGCGCGGCGCCCGCGCCACCGCACATCGCCTGCCGGTGCAGCCCCCTCGGCGCGTCGTCGACGGGGTGGCTGCGCCTTCCCCGAGGCGTCATGGCGAACGCGCCGAGGAGCTCGGCGGCACCTTCACCGCGACCAACGCCGCCGTCGGCGCCGTCGTCCGCGCCGTCCTGCCGCGCGGCCGGGCCGGCTGATCCACCGCCCGGCCGTCCCGGCCGTATCCGGCCGCCCCCGGTCGGGCCCCGGTCCGCCCGCGGCGCGCAGCCGGCGTGCGGGGGGTCAGCCGGCCGGCGGTCCGGGCCGGCCCGGCACCCAGAGCGGTACGAGGCCGCCGGGCCTCATGCACCGGGCGGCCTCCTCCTCCAGCCACCGGTCCGCCCGGCCGGCGTCGCCGTCGCTCGCCTCCACCAGCGCGGCGGCGGCGATCCGGGCGCAGGAGAGCAGCAGCGCCAGGGTGTCCTGGCGGTGGTGCCGTTCGCGGACGTACGCGTCGCGGCGTTCGGCGATCCGCCGGTCGTGCGGCTCCCGGCCCTCGGCGGTGTGGGCGCCGAGGGCGGTGATCGCCTGGACGCCGTGCCAGACCAGGGCCAGCGCGGCCGGTTCGGCCGGGTGCGCGGCACCCGTCCGGCACGCCCGGTCACGGGCCTCGGCCGACCGCAGGCCGAGCCACTCCAGCGCGGCCGGAGCGTCCTCCGCGCGGGCGTCGAGGACCAGCTCCGCCGCCCGGTACGCGACGGCCCGCACGACCGTTCCCGCCGGCGCCCGCAGCCCCGGCGCCGCCGGTCCGGCGAACGCCAGCCAGGTGTCCGCGAACGAGGCCGCCCGCAACTGCCACACCCACGCCGGGGCCCCGGCCGCTTCGCCCAGCCACTCGTTCGTGGCCAGACGAACCAGTCCCACCGCGGCGAGCCGGACCGCGTCCGCGTCCAGCCCGGCCCCCAGCAGCCGTCCACTCCTCAACCCGCACCCCCGTCAGCGGCCATCACCTCGTGACGGCACATCCCACCACATCGGGACGGGGACGAACCAGACGGGGGCGCCGATGAGACGCGGGACACACCCGGCCCACCCGGGGCTCACCCGGCGGGGCGGGCCCGGCGGACGGTCAGCATGTCCTGGGTGTGGCCGATGGCGTAGCCGCCGTCCGGCCGGGTGAAGTGGCGCCGGACGTAGGCGGCCAGGTCGGCCCGGTCGGGCAGCGGGTCCACGGTGGCCAGTTCGGCCACGTTGACCATGAACTCGGCGACGTCCAGCGCCTCGTCCAGGCGGTCGGTCCGGTAGTGGAGGTCGAGCGATTCGAGCGCGTACTCGTGGGCGGGCTCGCGCTCGCGCAGGCGGTCGGCCAGCGGCCGCAGGTCGTACCGGACGCCGGTGAAGTGCGCGGCCATCCGCATGCACGGGCTCTCCGGGTTCTGCAGCACCACCAGCAGGGTGCCGCCGGATGCCGTCCAGTCCAGGAGCCGGCGGACCGCGGGCAGCCAGTCCTGCGGCGGCACGTAGTACAGCACGTGCGAGAGGTGGACCAGGTCGGCCGGCTCGGGCGGCTGCGCCCGGTCGATCGGGTCCGGCAGGACCACGGCGTCGGGGCAGGCCAGGCGCAGCTTCTCGCGCATCGCCGCGCTGGGTTCGACGGCCACCGTGCGCTCGAAGTACTGCCCCAGGTACGCGGTGGTGCGGCCCTCGCCGGCACCCACGTCCAGCAGCACCCGGCGGTTCTCCAGCCCGGCGACGACCTCGCCGAGGCGCGCGTGGGTGAGCGGCTTCTCGTCGGTGCCGGCGAGGAACTGCTCGAACGCGCGGCGGTAGTCGGCGCCGGAGACGTCCAGCACCCGGACCGGACCGGATTCCGCGGTCTTCACTTCCATCTGGCACTCCCCGTTCGACGGCGCGCTGTCGCCCGGTCATTGCACCGCGGGCGGGCGCGCCGCGACTGCAGGGACGTTCCTGCCCGCGTGTCGGAACAGCCGACATCCCGTCAAGCCAGCGGCTCCGTCACGCCTCTGATGTTCAGTCGTCATGCGCCGGGCCGGAGTCCGGTTGTCGCACGCCGGGGTCGACGCCGAGCCGGCGGAGGGCGGTCTCGGCGGCGTTGGCGCCGCACATGCCGTGGACACCGGGGCCGGGTGGGGTGGCCGCCGAGCAGAGGTAGTGGCCCGGGACGCCGGTGTCGTACGGGCGGAGGGTGATCCGGGGGCCGAACAGCAGCTGGGGGACGTCCTTGGCCCCGGTCATGATGTCGCCGCCGGTGAAGTTCGGGTTGTCGGCGGCGAACCCGGCCGTGGAACGGACGCAGCGCCCGACGACGCGGTCCCGGAACCCGGGGGCGAACCGTTCGATCTGGGCCGTGATGGCCTCGGTGGCGTCGCCGGAGTAGCCGTGCGGCACGTGGGCGTAGCTCCACACCGGGTGGACGTCACCGACCGAGCGTTGCGGGTCGGCCAGGTATTGCTGGCCGACCAGGACGAACGGCCGCGGGGGCATCCGTCCGGCGGTGATCTCCCGCTCGGCGGCGGCGACTTCGTCGAAGGTGCCGCCGAGGTGCACCGTGCCGGCCCGCCGCGCTGGTTCGGCCGTCCACGGGACGCCGCCGGCCACGGCGAAGTCGACCTTGAAGGCGCCCGGCCCGTGCCGGAACCGGCGGTAGGCGCGGGCGACGCGGGGCGGCAGCCGGTCGCCGAGGAGGTCGGCCGCGGCACTCGGCGCGAGATCGAGCATGGTGAGGTCGGCGGGCGGCAGCTGCGCCGCCGACCGGATCCGCCGGCCGGTCTCGATCGTGCCGCCGAGGTCGACGAGCAGGGCGGCCAGGGCCCGGCTGATCGAGCCGGATCCGCCGGCGGCCACCGCCCATCCGTGCCGGTGGCCGGCGGCCAGGATGCCGAGACCGACGGCCGAACTGAGCGGTCGGTCCAGGGGCCGGAAGGCGTGGGCGGCCACACCGCCGAACAGCGCCCGGGCCTGCTCGCCGGCGAACGCGCGCGCCAGGGTGGCGGCCGGCAGCAGGGCCGGGGCGCCGAAGCGGGCGAGGCGCAGCGGGTGGCGGGGGAGGCGCGGCAGCGGGCGCATGATGTCCTCGGCGAGTTCGTCGTACGTCGCGGCGGGGGCCGCGAACAGGCGGCTCCAGCGGGCTCCGTCCGTGCCGAGCCCGGCCGCGGTCTTCGCGACGGAGCGGTGCAGGACGCCCGCGGTGCCGTCGTCGAGCGGGTGGACGCAGTCGATCTCGGGGAGGCGCCACTCGAGTCCGTAGCGGTGCAGGCCGAGTCCGCGCAGGAACGGCGAGCCGACGGTGATCAGGTGGACGGCGGAACAGTGGTCGTGCAGGAGTCCGGGGAGGATCGCCTCGCCGCTGCGGGCGCCGCCGCCGATCTCGTCGGCGGCCTCCAGGACGGTGACGCGGACGCCGGACCGGGCGAGCCGGACGGCGGCGGCCAGTCCGTTCGGGCCGGATCCGACCACGACGGCGGTGGGCCGGTCGGCGCGCGCCGACCGGCCGCGTCCACCGCTGCCGGCTCCGTTCGTGCCCGGTCCGCCGCTGCCGGCTCCACCGCTGCCGGGTCCGCCCGTGCCGCGTCCACCCGTGCCGGGTCCGCCGTCCATGGCACCAGTCTCCCGTGCGGGGTCGGCGGGAGCGCGGTGACCGCGCCGCGCGGGCGGTGTCCGGGGCGGGCCGGGGGTAACCGGCTGCCGCCCGCCTGCACCACTCGCAGCCGTGCTCGCGGAGGAGCGCGGGTGTCCGGCCGGCGCGAGCAGGGCGCCGCCGCGTCAGGCGAGGGCGGCCGCCTTGCGCAGCAGCACCGACCGCTCGCGGGTGTTGCGGCACAGCCGGGCGGCCAGCTGCAGCTCGGCCCGCGCCTCGGCGGTGCGGCCGAGCCGGGTGAGCAGCTCGCCGCGCACGCCCGGCAGCAGGTGGGAGCCCGACAGGCGGCCGGAGGCGGCCAGGCCGTCGACGATGTCCAGCGCCTCCTGCGGTCCGGTGGCCATGGCGACGGCGACGGCCCGGTTGAGCTCGACGACGGGGGAGGGCGCGACCCGGCCGAGCGCCTCGTAGAGGAGCACGATCCGGTCCCAGTCGGTCGCCGGGACGGACGGGGCCTCGGCGTGGCAGGCGGCGATCGCCGCCTGGAGGCCGTACGGCCCGAGGCCGCGCCCGGCGGCCGTCGCCCGGCCGAGCGCGGCCAGGCCGCGTCGGACCGCGGCGCGGTCCCAGAGCCGGCGGTCCTGGTCCTCCAGCAGGACCGCCTCGCCGTCGGGCCCGGTGCGCGCGGGGAACCGCGCGGCGGTGAGCTCGAACAGTGCGAGCAGCCCGGACACCTCCGGCTCGTCGGGCAGCAGCGCGGCCAGCGTCCGGGCCAGTCGGATCGCCTCGTAGGCGAGGTCCGGCCGCAGCAGCCGGTCGCCGGTGGTCGCCGTCGAGCCCTCCGTGAAGATCACGTACAGCACGCTCAGGACGCCGCCGAGACGCTCGCGCCGCTCCCGCGCCGGCGGCACCTCGAAGGGCACCCCGGCGGCGGCGATCGTCCGCTTCGCCCGGGTGATCCGCGCCTGGACGGTCGGCACGGGTACGAGGAACGCGCGGGCGATCTCCTCGCTGGTGAGGCCGGCGACCACGCGCAGGGTCAGCGCCGTGCGGGCCTCGGGGGAGAGCACGGGGTGGCAGGCCACGAACATCAGCGCGAGGACGTCGTCCTCGATCCGGTCCGGGTCCCAGGGCGGGTCGTCCGAGCGGTCCGGAGCGGGCTCGGCACCGGAGCTGGCCTCGCCCTCGGCGAGCCGGCCCGCCAGCGCGGCGTACCGGTCGTCGAGGGCGGAGCGGCGGCGGAACCGGTCGATGGCGCGCCGCCGCGCGGTGGCGAGCAGCCAGCCCACCGGGCTGGCCGGTTCGCCGTCGCGCGCCCAGGCGACGAGTGCCTGCTCCAGGGCCTCCTGGGCGACGTCCTCGGCGAGGTCGAAGTCGCCGGTGTAGCGGGTGAGCGCGCCGACGATCCGCGCGGACTCGATCCGCCAGAGGGCCTCGACGGCCCGCCGGGCCGACGCGGCGCCCGGCCGGTCGTCGGTCGGGGGGCCGTCGCCCGGCGGGGCGCCGGTCGGCGGGCCGTCGGTCGGCGGGCCGTCGGGTGGCGCGGGCGTCAGACCTGGCCGGTCCGCTCGCGCCATGCCCGCTCCTTGATGATCCACTCGTTGTCCTGCGGGAACTCGTCGATGCCCGGCACCCGCCGGATCTCGATCTTCGTGCCGGGGAAGGGCGGCATGCGCTTGGCCCAGGCGACCGCCTCCTCCTTCGAGGCCACGTCGAGGATGTAGAAGCCGCCGAACAGCTCCTTGGTCTCGCCGTACGGGCCGTCGGTGACCACCGGGGTCTCCCCGCCGAGGTCGACCACCACGCCCTTCGAAGGGTCGTCCAGACCCTCGGCCGCGACGAGCACGCCCGCCCGGATCAGCTCCTCGTTGTAGCGCCCCATCGTTTCGAGCATCTCCTCGAAGGGCGTCTCCGTCATCTTCGCGACCGACTCGTCGCTGCCCCGCATGATCAACATGTACTTGGCCATGGCTGGTCTCCTCACGTCCGGGGGTCCGCTGTCCGACCCTCTCTATCCCAGGTCGAACGGGGCGGCCGCGGATCGACACGGCGGAGAGCCGGAACTCCTTCTTCCCGCCGTCCCGCCGCCCCGCCGCCGGGTCCGCGTCCGCCGCCCCGCCCCCGTCCGAGCTACACCGTGGCCCGCCCGTCCGCCGTCGCCCGGCGGACCGGCGGTGCCGCCTCGCCCCGGCCGTCCGCGTCGAGCGCGCGGAGGATCTCCTCGACGCTCTGCTTCGCGTCGCCGAAGAGCATCCCGCTGTTCTCCCGGAAGAACAGCGGGTTCTGGACCCCCGCGTAGCCGGAGGCCATCGACCGCTTGAAGACGATCACCTGCTCCGCCTCCCACACCCGCAGCACCGGCATGCCGGCGATCGGGCTGGACGGGTCGTCGGTGGCGGCCGGGTTGACGGTGTCGTTGGCGCCGATAACGAGGACGACGGAGGTCTCCGCGAAGTCGTCGTTGATCTCGTCCATCTCCAGCACGATGTCGTACGGCACCTTCGCCTCGGCGAGCAGCACGTTCATGTGACCGGGCAGCCGACCGGCGACGGGGTGGACGCCGAAGCGGACCTCGACACCGCGCTCGCGCAGCCGGCGGGTGAGCTCCGCGACCGGGTGCTGCGCCTGCGCCACCGCCATCCCGTAACCGGGGGTGATGACGACCGACCGGGCCTGCGCGAGCTGCCGGGCCGCCTCCTCGGCGCGGATCTCGCGGTGCTCACCCTGCTCCTCGCCCCCGCTCGCGGAGGCCTCGATGCCGAAGCCGCCGGCGATGACGGAGAGGAACGAGCGGTTCATCGCCTTGCACATGATGTACGACAGGTAGGCGCCGGAGGAGCCGACCAGGGCGCCGGTGACGATGAGCAGGTTGTTGTCGAGCAGGAACCCGGCGGCCGCCGCCGCCCAGCCGGAGTAGCTGTTGAGCATGGAGACGACGACGGGCATGTCGCCGCCGCCGATCGAGGCGACCAGGTGCCAGCCCAGCGCCAGCGCGAGCACGGTCACCGCGATCATCAGGCCGAGGCCCGGGCTGACGGTGAACCAGACCGTCAGCCCCGCGAACGCGCCGAGCGCGCCGAGGTTGAGCGCGTTCTTGCCGGGCAGCACCAGCGGACGGGAGGCGATCCGGGCGGACAGCTTGAGGAAGGCGACGACGGAGCCGGTGAAGGTGACCGCTCCGATGAAAATGCCGATGAAGACCTCGGCGTGGTGGATGCCCAGCAGGTCGGCCGGGACGGCGGTCTGGGCCGAGCCGTGCGACTCCACCTCCAGGTAGCTGTTCCAGCCCACCAGCACCGCGGCGAGGCCGACGAAGCTGTGCAGGACGGCGATCAGTTCCGGCATCTGCGTCATCTCGACCTGCCGCGCCCGCAACAGGCCGATCGCGCCGCCCAGCGCCATCGCGAGGACGATCAGGGCGACCGCGCCGGCGGTGATGCTCTGCGCCGCCACCACGACGGTGGCGACCAGGGCGAGGGCCATGCCGGCGATGCCGTAGCCGACGCCGGCGCGGGAGGTGCGGTGCTGGGACAGCCCGGCCAGACTGAGGATGAACAACAGCGCGGCGACCAGGTCCGCGGCGTGGGCGGCCGTCGTGGAAGTCATCGGGCTCAGCGCCTTTCCGGGGACGTCGAGAACATGTTCAGCATGCGGCGGGTGACGGCGAAGCCGCCGAAGATGTTCACGCTGGTCAGCAGGACCGCCACGAAGGACAGCACGGTGACGAGCACGCCCTGGTGCCCGATCTGCAGCAGCGCGCCGACCACCACGATCCCGGAGATCGCGTTGGTCACCGACATCAGCGGGGTGTGCAGGGCGTGGTGGACCTTCCCGATGACGTAGTAGCCGATCACCACCGCTAGCGCGAACACCGTGAAGTTCTCGGCGAGTTGGGCCGGGGCGAAGGCGACCAGCAGGAACGTCGCCAGCATGCCGAGGCCGATCAGGCCGAACCGGGCCGCCGGGGTGAGCCGGGGCCGCTTCGGCTCCGGCACCGCCGGCGCGGCCGCGGGCGGCGCGGCGGGGGCGGCCGAGACGGCCACCGGCGGTGGGGGCCAGGTGACCTCGCCGGCCCGGACCACGGTCACCGCGCGCTGGACGACGTCGTCGAAGTCGACCACCAACTGCCCGTCCTTGCCCGGCGTCAGCAGCGTGAGCAGGTTGACCAGGTTGGTGCCGAACAGCTGGGACGCCTGGGCGGGCAGCCGGGACGCGAGATCGGTGTAGCCGATGATGGTCACGCCGTTGCCGGTGACCACCGTGCGGCCCGCGACCGTGCCCTCGACGTTGCCGCCCTGGGCGGCGGCCATGTCGACGATGACGCTCCCGGGCTTCATCGCCGCCACGTCCGCGGCGGTGAGCAGGCGCGGCGCGGGCCGCCCGGGGATCAGCGCGGTGGTGATGACGATGTCCACGTCCGCGGCCTGCTCGTGGTAGAGCGCGGCCGCGGCGCGGTCGTAGTCGGCCGACGTCGCCTTGGCGTAGCCGTCGGTGCTCGCCTCCTGGACGACGTTCACCGCCAGGTACTCGCCGCCCAACGACTTGACCTGGTCGGCGACCTCGGGCCGCGGGTCGGTCGCGCGGACGATCGCCCCCAGGCTGGAGGCGGCCCCGATCGCGGCGAGCCCGGCCACCCCGGCCCCCGCCACCAGGACCTTCGCCGGCGGGACCTTGCCCGCGGCCGTGACCTGGCCGGTGAAGAAACGCCCGAACACGTGGGCCGCCTCGATCACGGCCCGGTACCCGGCGATGTTCGCCATCGAGCTGAGCACGTCCATCGACTGCGCCCGCGAGATCCGCGGCACCGCGTCCAGCGCGAGCGCGGTGATCGGGCGCGACGACAGCGCCTCCAGCAGTTCGGGCCGCTGCGCCGGGGCGAGCAGGCCGACCAGCGTCGCGCCGTCACGCAACCGGGCGATCTCCGCGGTCGACGGCGCGTTGACCTTCAGGACGATGTCGGCCGACCAGGCGTCCCCGATGTGCGCGCCGGCCTCGGTGTAGGCCGCGTCGGTGAAGCCGGCGGCCTCACCGGCCCCGGAGTCGACCACGACCTCGTAGCCGAGCCCGAGCAGCCCGCGGACCGTCGACGGCGTCGCGGCGACCCGGGTCTCCCCGGCGGCTGACTCGGCGACCACACCGACGCGCCGCGGGGGGTGGTGGGTGGAGTCCTGTGCAGACATCACTCGTGCCTCTCTCGTCGGAGGAGCCGTTGACGGCGGGATCCGCATCCGAGGGGGGTCCTCCCCCTTGGACGCAGGAACCTACCCGTCCAGGCCCCGCGAGGGCACAGGGCGCAGCAGTGACATGCTTCACCCGTTCGCGCTCCACCCGGCGGTCCGGACCGGTCCACGGGCGGGATCGGCCGGGTCGCGCAGCCGCGTCCGCGTCGCCCGGGCGGGCTACACCGGGGTGGTGCGAACGTGCTGGTGGCCGAGGACGTGCGGCTTCTCGGCCGGGTCCGGCCCGGAGCGGATCACGCTGCCGGTGTCGGCGAATCCGAGCCGCCGGGAGCCGGCCCGGGCGCGCGGGCGGCCCTCGTGGACCCCCGGCATCAGCCGTGCGGCGTCGGTGTCGTCCCGGGCGAAGCCGATCGCCGCGTCCATCAGCGCGCCGGCCGGCCCGCCCGGGCCGTGGTGTGCGCGGGGGAGCCGTGGACGCCGTGCACGCAGACGTGGTCGGGGGTACGACCCGTCCCGCGTTCCCTCGTGCGGCGTACTTGCGGTGGTGGCCCTCCTTCGTGGTCGATCAGGGTGTCACCCGCCCCGTCAGCGCGCCCGCGCCCGCCGGGGCCGGAACCATAAGTGCGAGGCCCCGTCCGGTCCCGGGGGCTGAGCCCGGGTCAGGAGGTGTGGTCGGGCCAGGGGACGTCGGTGGCGACCGCGGCGGTGTAGTCGACGCCCGGCACGGAGAACCCGTACAGGCGCTGGACCTCGGCGTGGAACCAGTCGAGGTCGGCGAGCCGGGCGATGGTGGCGGTGTCGGCGGTCTCCCAGCGCTCGGCGACGGCCGCCTGGACGTCGTCGGTGAGTTCCCAGGTGTCCAGGCGGATCCGGCCCTCGTCGTCCAGGGCGAGCGGGGCGGCGCCGGTGAGCTGGTCCCACAGGGCGGCGAGCTGGCGGATCGGCGGGACGACGCCCTCGCCGAGGACACCGCGCAGCAGGCCGGTGTACAGGGCGATGCCGGGGATGGCGGTGGAGGACTGGGTGACGGCGGCGCCGTTGACGGAGGTCACGGCGCGCCCGCCCACCGTCTTGCCGAGCCGCTCGTTCAGGGTGCGGGCGGTGGCCTCCAGGTGGGCCTTGGCCGCGCCGATGGTGCCCTGCCGGTAGATCGCGGCCGTCAGCGGCGAACCGATGTACGACAGCGCGGCGGTGGTGAAGCCGTCGGCCAGCAGGCCCCGGCCGGCGAGGTGGTCGATCCAGCGTTCCCAGTCCGCGCCGCCCATCACGGCCACGGTCTGCTCGACGTCGTCCCCCTCGGCCGGCCCGGTCTCGACCTCACGGACCTCGGGAACGCCCTGGTCGTCGAAGACGAGGGTCTTGGTGCGGTTGGCCCGGCCGATCGGCCTGAGGACGGAGGCGTAGGTGGCGCCGGTGTCGGGATCGGTGCGCCGCGGTGCGGCCACCGAGTAGATCAGGTGGTCCAGCCCGCCGCCGAAACGCCGCTCGATGAGGTCGGCGACCCGGTTCTTCATCGCGTCGGAGAACGCGTCGCCGTTGAGGAACACCAGGTCCCGCCCGGCCTCGCGGGCGAGGTCGGCGGTGGCCGCCGTGCGGTACCAGCCGGCGGTGGCGGTGCGCCGCTCGGTGGGGGCCTTCTCGAAGCACACCGCGATGCCCCGGATGCCGGCGCGCTTGAGTCCGGCGAGGGTCGCGGCGAGGCCGTACCCGGCCGAGGAGCCGATGACCAGCGCCACCGGCCCGTCGCCGGACGGGACGTCCGCGGGGGCGGGGCAGGCCTGCCACATGTCGGCGACCGACTGCCGGCAGCCCGCCGGGTGGGAGTCGAGGAAGAGGAAGCCCCGGTTGCGGGGGGTGAGAACGCGCTCGTTCACGACGGCAGTCCTTGGTCGGCTGGGCGGGGGTGGTGGCTGCCGGCTGGGACGCCACCGCATCCCCGCCAGTCTGCGACGGCGGCGCTGCGGGCGGGGGCCGCGTCAGGGAACAATGATCATGAGTCGGTTTTGGAGTGTTGCCACACGTCCGGCCCGGCGGGAAGCGGCCCTGATCACGGCAGACGGTCGACGAAGATCATCTGGCGCCCTATGCTGGCGCGATGTCCGACAGCACACCACCGACCCTGCTCTTCGTCATCGGCCCGGCCGCGGTCGGGAAGATGACCGTGGGCGGCGCCATAGCCGAGCGCACGGGTTTCAAGCTCTTCCACAACCACCTGACCATCGAGCCGCTGCTGCGCCTGTTCCCGTACGAGTCGCCGCAGTTCCAGCGGCTCAACCACGCCTTCCGCGAGCAGATCTTCGCCGAGGCCGCCGCCAGCGGCCTGCCGGGCCTGGTGTTCACCCTCGTCTGGGACTTCGACGACCCCGAGGACGCCGCACTGGTCGAACGCTACGCGGCCCCGTTCCGCGAGCGCGGCTCGCGGGTGCTGTTCCTGGAGCTGTCCGCCGACCAGGACGTCCGGCTGGTGCGCAACGGCGGCGAGTCCCGCCTGGCGGAGAAGCCCTCCAAGCGGGACCTGGAGTGGTCCGACGCCAACCTGATCGGCATGGACGCCGAGTACCGCCTCAACTCGGTCGACGACTTCGCCGCCGTGCCCGAGTCGCACCTGCTGATCGACAACACGCACCTGGGGCCCCACGAGGTCGCCGCACGGGCCGTGGAGTACTTCGGGCTCTGACCGCAGGCCGGTGGTGACGCGAGCGGGCCCCGGGCCGGTACCGAAGCGGGACCGGCCCGGGGCCCGTCGGGCCGGGGCCCGCCGTGGCCGGGGGGGTGCGGGGGCGGTGGGGAGCGGGGGGGGGTGCTCGGTGAGGCGGTAGCGGCGGACGATCGTCTCGAAGGCCTGCCCGTCGACCGGCTTGCCCTCCAGGAAGTCGTCGATGTCGTCGTAGGTGACCCCGAGCGCGTCCTCGTCGGCCTTGCCCGGGTCGAGGGTCTCCAGGTCGGCCGTCGGGGTCTTCCACACCAGCTCGGCCGGGGCGCCCAGGGCGTCCGCGACGGCGCGGACCCGGCGCTTGGTCAGGCCGGTCAGCGGGACGAGGTCGGCGGCGCCGTCGCCGAACTTGGTGAAGAAGCCGGAGACCGCCTCGGCGGCGTGGTCCGTGCCGACGACCAGGCCGTCGTACGCGCCGGCCACCGCGTACTGGGCGATCATGCGCTGGCGGGCCTTGATGTTGCCGCCCACGAAGTCCTGGTGGTGGGCGTCGCGGAAGGTCACGCCGGCGGCCAGCGCGGCCTGGAGCGCGGCGTCGCTCGCGGGCTTGACGTCCACGGTCAGCACGTGGTCGGCGCGGATGAAGGAGAGCGCGAGCTGGGCGTCGTGCTCGTCGGCCTGGACCCCGTAGGGCAGCCGCATCGCGTAGAAGCGCGCCTCGTGGCCGGCGGCCCGGGCCCGCTCGACGGCGAGCTGGCACAGCCGGCCGGCCGTGGTGGAGTCGACGCCGCCGCTGATGCCGAGCACGAGCGAGCGCAGCCCGGTGGAGATCAGCCGGTCGGCGAGGAAGGCCACCCGGCGCTCGACCTCCTGCTCCGGGTCGAAGGTCTCGGCGACCTGGAGTTCCCGGGCGATCTCCTGCTGCAGGGCGATGGGTGCCGCCTCGCTCACGTCTGCTCCTCGTTCCCGGTCCACGGTGTGCTGTCCCGCCCACCCTATCCAGCGCCGTCCGCCGAACGGCGGGCGGGTGGCGGGCCGGGGCGCGCCCGGCCCCACGTCCACGACCCCGCGCCCACCAGCAGGGCCGCCCCGGCGCGTGCACCGGGAGCCGGCGTGTGGTCGTCGACGCCGGCAGTCGCCGACGGCCTGCCGGCTCTGGGTCCGCTGGGCGCGCACCAGTGCGTCACCGGCCCGGTCGGCCGGCTTCCCCGGAGCGGCCCGCGTCGATGGGCTCTCGTACTGGCAGCAGACGCCCGGGCAGCGGACGGGTCGGCCGGGAGTCGTCGTCCGCCGCCCGGGCGTGGGCGGTTGATGTGGCGTCAGAGCGTCCAGACCTGGTCCGCGTACTGGGGGACGCAGTCGTACTGGGTCAGCTTCGAACCCGGGGAGGTGTCGCCCGACCAGGCCACCATGCACTTGTTGGAGTAGGTGTTGCGGATCTGGTAGCCGGTGTCGACCTTCTCCAGCTTCCACACCTGGTCCGGGTACTGCGGGTCGCAGTCGGCCTGGACGACCGGGCCGCCGTTGTCCGGGGTCCGCCAGGAGACCAGCATGCACTTGTTGGAGTAGGTGTTGCGGATCTGGTAGCCGCCGTTCGCGGTCTTCTGGAAGTCCCAGACCTGATCGACGTACTGCTTGTCGCAGCCGATCTGGACGACCGGCGCGCCCCACTCCGGGGTTCGCCAGGACACGTAGGCGCACAGCCCGCTCAAGCTGTTGACCACCGAGGCGGTGTGCAGGCGGGTGTCGAACAGCCAGCTCGCCAGGTCGTCGACCCGGCTCTCCTCCGCACCGGTTCGAGTCTCCGTCGAGCCGAAGCAACCACCCTGCCAGGAACGGCTGTTGACAGCAGCCAGCTCCACCTTTCCGCCGACGGCGCGCAGCGCCGGGCCACCGGCGTCGCCCTTGCAGATCGCGTCCTTGCCGGCCGTCTTCCCGCTGACCGAGACCGTGGTGGCGGCCGCCGACTGCACGGTGAAGGACGCCGTGTGCAGCGCGGTCGGCACCCACTCGCTCTTGGTGCGGCCGTAACCGGTAACGGTCAGGGTCTCGCCGGCGGCCGGCGCGGCGCCCAGACCGACGGTCGGAATGCCCTGGGCGGGTTTGGCCAGCTTGGCCAGCACCAGGTCGCGGTCGGCTCGGGGCACCAGCTCGGAGACCTCGGTGACGAACCCGGCCGTGGTGTTCAGGTCGGTGCGGCCGACCGTGGCGACCGTCTTCAGTTTGGGGGCGCCGGCCGCCAGGGCCAGCGGCTGGGCCGGGTCGTCGGCGAAGCAGCTGCTCGCGGTCAGCACCCAGTACGGGTCCACCAGCGCGCCGGTGCACGAGCGCTGACCGTCACCGATGTCGAGCTTGGTGGTGAACGTGTAGTCGCCGTTCGGAACGGTGTCACCGGCGACCGCACCCGCGGGGGCGGACGAGAAGAGGGCGAGCGCGCCGGCGGCCGCGGCGGCCGCCGTGACGCATGCCCGCCAGGCGCGCGGCGAGGTCTTGCGAAGCACGTGTGGATTCCTGTCAGTCGTGGATCGGACGCCGGGCGCTGGTCGCCGGGCGTCGGGATGGAGTGGCGGGATGGGGCGGCGGGGCTCAGCCGGTGATGCGCAGGTCGACGAGGGTGCTCGGAGCCTGGCCGGTACCTTCGCCCACGCCCTGGAAGCCGTCCTTGGGTACATCGAGGGTCTGGGCGGCGCCGCCGACTGTGAGGCCGACGCGTACAGCGCGGCCGCTGGTCTGGACGGCGAACACGTCGGGCAGCTCGAGGGTGAGTGTCCCGACGGTACCGGCGGCGGTGAAGCACACCTTGTTGTCGGGATTTCCGGGTGCACGGGTCCAGATCTGGATCTCGCTGGGCTGGGCGCAGTCGGTCAGCAGGACGTGCCCGTCGCCGCGCAGCAGTTTGACCTTGGTGATTCCGCCGGCGCCGGGGTAACCGAAGTCCTCGACCGCCGACGGCGGCGCCGAGGCGTCGGCCGGCGGCGGGGCCGGGGTGGTGTCGGCGGCGGCGAGAGAGGAGGCGCCGATCACGGCCGGCACGGCCACGGCGGCTGCGGCGAGCCAGCGGCGGGCGCGGGAAGGGCCGGCCTTCCCGGACCGGGGGAGGAAGCTGTGAAGCACCTGGGGCTCCATGGGGTCGGTGGGTGGCGGGGACCGGTCAGCCGGTGACGCGCAACTCGAGGAGCGTGGTCGGCTTTCCGTTGCCGGTGCCACTGCCGATCCCGACGCTCACCGCAGCACCCTTGGCGATGTCGATGTTCTGCGTGACGCCTTCGCTGGTGAGCTTGGCGTTGACCGCGTAGTCGTCCGTACGGATGCGGATGACGTTGGGGACCTCGACCGCGAGGTAGCCGGTGCCGGCCGTGGCGCGGAAGCAGATCTGGTTGCCGCTGCTGTTGGGGAGGTCGAAGCTCAGCACGCTGATCTGGTCGTCGACGGCACAGTCGGAGAGGATGATGTGGCCGTCACCGCGTAGCAGCTTGACGTTGCTGAAGGGCGAGGGACCGGGGTAGTTGAAGTCCTCGACGGCAGGCGGCGCAGTGGAGTTGTCGGAGGGGGCGGTCTCCGCCGACGCGAGTGCCGAGGCGCCCAGCGTGGCTGCGAGGGCGATGGCGCCGGCCGCCAGCCAGCGGGACACGTTGTTTCCCACGGTGATTCCTTTCGTTCATCCGAGCCGTCCCGGCAGGTGCATTCCGGCGATTGACGAAGGCGGCTCGAAAAGTCCGACCGGCAGCACATTGACGAGAGGTCAATTGCTCGATCGGCCACCACCCGGGGAAGGCCGTCGCTCGCCTGCATCCAGGGGGCGAAGTCTGGGGTATCGAACCAGATTCTCTGACGCCGTGCCACCTGCCTTACAGCCCGTGAACACCTGGTGCAGTCGGACGTTTCGTCTCCGGAGGGTTTTTGGGGGGAGCCCGGCACATATGTCGGTATATGTTCATCCACATTCGGCGGCGGTGCCGGACTGGTCTGATTCACCATCAGTGATGGCGCGGTAGAAGTTTGCTGTCGATGCATCAGGTGCGGATAGGCTCCCGATCGGCCGTGGTTCCCGGTCGAAGTCGAGAGCGGAGGTTTTCTGGTGCACGATTCGACAGCCCGATTGCGCCGTGGGAGGAGGGGGAGGCCACCGCTGCTCGGGAGGGTCTCCCTTCGGCTGCTGCCGCTCGCGCTCCTGACCGGTCTGGTGGGCAGCGGCCTCCCCGCCGCCGCGGCCGGCGAACCTGTCGGTGGTCAGGTCCAGCTGAGCGACCGGGAGCGTGCCGTTCAGGCCTGGCTCTCCGGTGGCCCGCGCGTCCACACGCTTGCCGAGGCGGCGCTGGCCGGCTCCGACCAGGACGTGCGGCGGTTCCTTCAGGACGAGTTCGCCGGAGCACAGCACGCCGACGAGCTGCTCGCGGCCTCCCAGATCTTCAGCGTCGGCGGGCCGAAGGTCCGCGAGGAGGCCAACAGGGCGATCGAGAGCAGCGCCGCCGACCTGCACACGTTTCTGCAGAGCGGCTGGCAGCAAGCGCTTGAGACGGATCAGCGCCTGTGGACCGTCCGGATCATCGACGGTGCCGGCCGCGGCGTTCGGGCCGCCGGCGACGCCGCACTGCGCGGCTCGATCACCGATGTCCAGAAGTTCCTGACCGAAGGTCAGTACAGCGCCCGGGACGCAGACGACCGGGTAAGGCTCGTCCAGATCCTCAGTGCCGGCGGGCCCAACGTCCAGGCGGCGGCGCGCAACGCGCTCAACGGCTCGATCGAGGACGTCCGCGAGTTCCTCGCCGTCGGCCAGTACGTCGCCCAGAACCGGGATCAGGAGCGCGCGAGCATAGCGCAGCTGGCCCAGCAGGCGAAGGACGCCGGCGCCCAGGCGGCCCGCGAGACCCAGGCCGCGGCCGAGGCCTCGAACACCGCCGTGGCCAACGCCCAGCGGGCCAAGGACGACGCCGCCCGGGCCGCCGACGAGACCCGGGCCGCGGGCAACGACACCGCCAAGGCCACCGCCGCGGCCAACAGCGCCGCGTCCGCTGCCGAACGCGCCGGAGCGGCTGCTCAGACAGCCATCACCGCCGCCCGCGCGGCCAACAACTCGGCGCGTACCGCCGCCTACGCCGCTTCGCAGGCTGCGGCGGCGGCCTCCGCTGCCTCCCGGGCCGCCGCCCGGGCCCGCGCCGCGGCGTCCGCCGCCGCGGGTGACGCGACCAAGGCCGCTGCCGCGCGCGAGGCGGCCGAGGCAGCCGATGCGGCGGCCAAGATCGCCGCGGACTCGAAGGCCGCGCTGGAGCAGGCGGACAAGGCTGCCGCCGGCAGCAAGGACGCGGCAGGCGCCGCGTTGAGCGCCAAGGCCAACGCCGACGCGGCCGCAGGCTCTGCCGAGCAGGCGGGCGCCTATGCGGACAGCGCCGGTGCGCAGTCCGCGAAGGCCAGGCGAGCCGCAGAGGCGACCCGGCGCCAGGCGGCGGAGGCCGGCCGCGCCGCCCAGGCCTCGCAGGGTCTGGCCGGGGAGGCGGCGCAGGCCGCTGCCGCCGCCAAGGATCTGCTGTCGTCCGCTGCGACCCATGCCGCGGCCGCGGCCCAGGCTGCTCGCGACGCGGCCGACCACGCCGGCGCCAGCGCCAACGCGGCTCAGGAGTCGACTGACCACGCAGCGGCTGCCGCGGGCTTTGCCAAGGACGCCCAGGACGCGGTCGACAAGGCCAACGGCATCCAGGACCTGGCACGCCGGACCGAGGCCGAGGATCTGACGAGCCGCACCGCCGTTGCCGTCGAGGCGGCTCGCAAGACCAAGGCCGCCGACGCCGAGAAGCAGGCCGAGATCGACCAGGCGCGCCAGGACGTCCAGAAGGCCAGGACCGAGGCCGACCGGCTGGCCCGGCTCGTCGACCAGCCCGGTACCGCCCCGGAGCAGGTCGTCACCGACGGCCGCAAGCTCGCCCTGATCTCCCGGAAGATCTCCGGCGCCTGGGGAACAGCCGCAGCCGAGGCCGCATTGTCCGGCACCGACGCGGTCGTCCTGTCCTACGTCAGGACCGAGCGCCGCAAGGCCGCCGATCGCGACGAACGCGAGCGCACGCAGCAGATCTACCTCGACTCCGAGAACGCGGCGGTCCGAACTGCTGCCTACGAGGCCCTGCAAGGCGACCCGGCCCGGATCAGCGCGTTCGTGGCCACAGGCCAGTACCAGGCCGCCGCCCCGGACAACCGCCTCGCGATCGCCCGGATCACGGACAAGGCCGGCCCTGCTGTGAAGGCCGCCGGCGATGCCGCCCTTCGGGTGAACACCCCTGAGGCCCTGCGGGACTTCCTCGACCAGGGCGTGATCGACGCTCAGGCCGCCGACGACCGTGTCACGGCCACCCAGCTCGAGGACAGCCCGGCCACCGAGCCCGAACTGAGGGCTGCCGCCCGGATCGCCCTCGAAGGCCCCGCCCGGCAGCTGCGCGCCTTCGTGGCCGAAGGCCAGTACGGAGCCCAGCGGAAGGACCGGCTGACCGCCGTCCACATCGCCGACGTCAAGGGCCTCATCGCCGAGGCTACCGCAGCCTCCGCCACCGCCCAGCAGAACGCCGCCGAGGCGCAGCGGGTGGCCGCCGTCGCCCGCGACGCCGCCGCCGAGGCCAACGGCTACGCCAACACCGCCCAGCAGGCGGCGAACACCGCCGCGGACTTCGTGACCAAGGCCCGGGCCGCCGCCGACACGGCTCAGTCCGAGGCGACGAAGGCCGCCCAGGCCGCCCAGAAGGCGACCGCCGCCCAGGCCTCCGCCAAACACGATGCGGCCTCCGCCACGTACTCCGCGCAGCGGGCCGAACGGTCGGCCGCCAAGGCGCGCCGCTCTGCGGCTGAGGCCAATGACTCCGCGAACGCCGCCCGGGCTTCCGCCGAGGCGGCCGGGAAGGACGCCGTAGCCGCGGAGCAGGCCCGGATCGACGCCTTCGCCAGCTACCAGACCCAGCGGGAGGCCGAGGACAAGGCCCGGCTGGCGAAGCTCGAGGAGGAGCGCAAGGCGGCCGAGGAACTCCGCAAGCAGCAGGACGCGGCGCAGAAGGCCAAGGACGAGAAGGCCGCCAAGGACAAGCAGGACGCGATCGCCGCGATCGAGGAGGAGATCAAGAAGCAGAAGGAGGACAGCGACAACGTCAACCTCCTCTACCACCTCTTCTCCGAGACCATCCACCTGACCCTCGACGTCATCGGAGGCGCCGGGGGTGTCATCGCCCCCGGTCTCGCCGACATCGCCGACCTCGTCAACTGCGCGTACTACGCCGTCGAGGGCAGGGCGGCGGAGGCGGCCGTCTCGTGCATCGCGGCGATTCCCCTCGTGGGCGACGGCGCGGCCGTGGCCAAGCTCGTCCAGTGGGCCAAGAAGTTCGGGTCCTGGGGCGAGAAGGCCGCCGAGTTCGTCAAGAAGCTGGTCACCCGGGTCCCGCCGTCCTGCCCCCTGCCGAACAGCTTCCCGGCCGGCACCCGCGTCCTGATGGGCGACGGCACCAGCCGCCCGATCGAGACCGTCAAGGTGGGGGACAGCGTCCTCGCCACCGACCCCACGAGCGGAGTGACGGGCCCGCGCCGCGTCTCGGCCACCATCTACACACCCGACGACCGTGACTTCACGGACATCACCCTGGACGCCGGGCGATCGCTCACCAGCACTGACCACCACCCGTTCTGGTCGGAGAACCGGAGGACGTGGCTCGACGCCGCCGACCTGGAGTCCGGCGACGACCTGAGGGACCCGGCCGGCCAATCGCACCGGATCGACGGCGTCCGGCACTGGAACACGCTCCAGCCCGCCTACAACCTCACCGTCGACGAGCTCCACACGTACTACGTGCTGGCAGGCGACACCCCGGTGCTGGTGCACAACGCGCCCTACTGCCCGGAACGTCTCGCCCTCGGCCTCACCGAGACCCTGGAGAACGGTGACCTCCTGTGGGACTTCGCCAAGTCCCGCAACGCGAAGTCGCATCTCTCGTTCCCCGCGAACGTGAACTGGAAGGACGTCATCCGCGAGGCCGTCAAGCCGGAGAACAAGTCCGACATCTTCTTCAACCTCGACCACATCGGGAGGGAAAAGGCGAGGGAATGGGCCGAGTCGGCCAAGGACGTCGTCGACCCGAAGGGCAATTACACTTCCTGGGAGCTGGCACTGATCAAGAATGCGCCGCCCGAGGTGCAGAAACGAGTGAAATGGTACGAGAACGGGGTGGAGGTGAAGAGCCCCTTCGAATGAGCAACGACACGACATTCCTGGCCGGCCTGGGCAACCTCCCGCTGCGGATCGAGCGCGCGTTCCGGCCCTGGTCCTATTCGGTGTCGCACCGCCGGCTGGTGCTGCGTACCTGGGACGACGGAGCGGACGGAGCCCTGGAGGTCGAATTCCTGAACGTCGCGGCGATGAAGGTCCGGCGCAGCTTCGATGAACTGCGTATTGTTCGAGCCGGCGAAGCCCCCGAGATCGAGGAGTTCGCCGACATCCCCGAGCGAAACCGCGAGATTTACCACACCCTGCTCCTGTCCGATGCCACCCACGAGGGCTTCGTGGTCTGCGGCGGCATGCGCGTCCTGCGCATCTGACCCCCGCTCACCGGAGGCCCGTGGACCCGAGGCGCCCCGCCGGACCTCTCCGACGGGGCGCCTCGGCGCGAACGTCACGCGCCCGGTCCTGCCAACGTCATGGTGTTGCCCGGGTGGCAGCCACTCTGCCGGGCGCGGTGCCCGGCACGCCGGGGATCGGCGCCCACGCCCCGTCCCCGCGCCGCTGCCGGGCGGTGGCCGGGCGCGACCGGCTCGGCGCCGGGTGAGCCGAGGCCGGTGACGGCCGCCCCGGGCCGTGGCACCCGCCACGGTCCCGGGGCGGGGCCGGTCAGTGGAGCGCGCCGCGGACCGCCTCGGGGTCGGTGGGCGCGAGCGGGCCGGCGCCGGTGCCGCCGGCGGCCGCGCCGGTGGCGGCCTTGCCGGTGGGGGCCGGCGGCGGGGTCACGTAGACGGGGTCGGGATCGGCCTCGGGGGCGCAGGTCTTGGCGATGCGGCCGCCGCCGGCGGGGAGGCTGCCGTCGCGGAGGTAGGCGGTGAAGGTGTCGTCCAGGCAGGCGTTGCCGTGGAAGAGGATCTCGTGGAAGCTGCCGCCGTTCTGCACGACCAGCTTCGAGCCGGGCAGCGCGTCGTGCATGGCGAGCCCGCCCTCGTACGGGGTGGCGGCGTCCTCGGTGGCCTGGAACAGCAGGACGGGCGGCAGCCCCTTCCCGGTGATCTTCGTGCGGCCCGCCGGGTTGCCCTGGTAGGGCCAGAACATGCAGGCGGCGTTGTACCACATGTTGTTGTACGTGTAGAAGGGCGCGACCGCGTTGACCTTGGCCTGGTCCTTCTTCCAGAACTCCCAGTCGCGCGGCCACGCGTTCTCGGTGCACTGCGCCGCGTTGTAGGCCGGGAAGGCGCCGTCGTCACCGCCCGGCGCCGCGTACCGGTTGTACGCGATGGCGAGCGGGCGGGTGTCGTGCTGGGTGACGTAGGCGGAGAGGACGGTGGCCATCCGGGGCCAGCGCAGGAAGTTGTAGCCGCCGCCGTAGAAGGTGTCCTCGAACTCGGCCGGGCCGATCTTGCCCGGAGCCGGCGCGGCGTCCACCGGTTCGGTCCGCAGCGCGGCCTCGACCAGGTCGTACGCCTTCTTGACGGACCCGGCGTCGGTGCCCAGGTGGTAGACGGAGTCGGCCTTGGCCGCCCAGGCCGCGAAGGCGTCGAAGCGGCGCTGGTGCTCCTTGTCCTGCAGGATGTTGTGGTCGTACCAGCTGATGGTCGGTCCGACGATGCTGTCCAGCACCATCCGCCGCACGTGCGAGGGGAAGAGCTGGCCGTACGTGGAGCCCAGTGAGGTGCCCCAGGACCCGCCGTAGAAGCTGATCTGCCGGACGCCGAGCGCCCGCCGGATGCTGTCCATGTCGCGCGCGCTGTCGGCGGTGGTCATGTGCGGCAGGAGCCACGACCAGTCGGCCGCGCAGTTCGCGGCGTACCCGGCCGCCTTCGCCAGCCAGGCCTTCGAACTGCCCTGGCTCACCTGGTAGTCGGGGCGCTCGCCGTCGAAGTAGTGGGCGTCGCAGACGACGTGGGGCTCGCTCGCGTTGGTGCCGCGGATGTCGAAGCCGATCCAGTCGTAGGTCGAGGCGACGTCCTGCGGGAGCTTCCCGGAGACGAAGGCGGGCATCCAGAGCCCGGAGGACCCGGGCCCGCCGGGGTTGAGCAGGATCGGGCCCTGCTGCTTCTCCTTGGGCGCGGTGGCGGGCAGGCGGTTCACCTTGATCTTGATCTTGCGGCCGCGCGGGTCGGCGTAGTCCACCGGCACCTCGAGCATCGCGCACTGCAGCGCGGGGGTGTCGGCGTCGTTGCAGGAGCTCCAGACGAGCTTCCCCTGGCCGACGTCCTCGGGGGCGGGTGCGTCGGAGGCGGCACTGGCGGACGTACCGCCGAAGGCGGCGACGGCCGCGGCCGCCGAGAGCAGGGCTACGACTTTTCTCATGGGGAGCATGATGTGATATGTGCAATGTCACATCCAGTCAGCTGGCGGGACGTTACCAAGCTGTGATCGGGTCGGAGTCGGCGGACCGGCGCGCCGTATCCGGCCGAACTCCCCGCCGCCTGCTGTGATCCCGCGGGTTTGATGCTCCGTCCGGCCTCGGGGTGCGACGTGTGCATCCGACGGCCGGCTGCCGCCGGTGGCGCGATCGGGCGTTCGGATGCTCTCAACTGGCCGTTTCCGCTGGGTGTTTAGTGCGCGGCGGTGCGTGGGTACAGGTGCGGTCGCCTGTCCGGGGACGGGCCCCGGGGGGTGCCGAGAGGGGGAGGGCTTGCGTATGCCTGATTGTCGGGTACATGGCGGACGGATGCGGTGGTTGCGCCGGATCCGCGCCGGGGGAGCGGTGCTCGTGGCCGCGCTCATGATGGCGGTGGGGGCTGTTCCGCAGGGCGCACAGGCGGTGCCGGTGCGGGGCAACACCGGCTGGTCGATCCTGATGTGCAAGGTCTCGGACAACGCGTCCGAGCCGCACAGCGCGACCTGGCTGAAGAACTTCTTCACCGACTCCGGGGCCGGCACCGGAGGCATGGACGACTACTTCAAGAGCATCTCCGGCGGCGCGGTGCGGATCCGCAACTCCAACGCCGCGGGCTGGTTCACGATGCCCTACACCCTCGCCCAGGAACAGGCCCGGGACCGGTGGACCAGGTACAACGACTGCGTCAACGCGGCGAGCGCCGGCGGGTACACCGTGCCGGCCGGGCACCGCACGGTCGTCGTGACGAACGTGAGCATCGACTGGTGGGGCGCGGGCGGCGCGATCTACCTGGACGGCACGGGCCTCGGCTCGGTGTCCGTCGCCCACGAGATGCTGCACGGGTACGGGCTCGGGCACTCCTTCTCCAACGACACCGGCTACCGCAACGCCCCGTGGTCCCAGCCGGGTGAGTACGACGACCCGTGGGACGAGATGAGCGCGGCCAACGTCTACGCCTCGGGCACCGGCAGCTCCTACGGCAACACGCAGCCGGTGGGCCTGGTCGGCTTCCAGCTCGACAAGCTCGGCTGGGTCGACCACGGCCGGGTGGCGGTCGCCCCGGCCGGCTGGAGCAGTTACACCCTCAGCTCGTTCCAGAGCGACGACGGCTCCCACCCGCTGCTGCTGCGGGTGCCGATCGGCTCGGACCCGTTCCACTACTACACGGTGGAGTTCACCCGGAAGGCCGGCTACTCCGCCGGGATCCCGAACGACGTGGTGCTGATCCACGAGGTCGTCAACGGGACGCCCTACCTGCAGCGCACGCTGGACGGCGGCGCCCGGCTGCCGGTCACCTCGCTGAACGCCAACGGCGACTCGATCACCACGTCGATCAGCGGCGGCACCGCCAGCGTGACGGTCTACTCGGCGACGTCGGTGGCGATCTACGGGCCGAACACCTGCGTCTCGGGGTACGTCTGGCGGGACGGCGACTTCCGCGACTACACCTGCGTGACGCCGGCGACCCGCAGCCAGACGGCCGCCGACAACGCGGCCCGCTACAGCCGCTGGGTGTCCGGGCCGTACGGGCCGCACACCTGCGTCGCCGGCTACGTGTGGCGGGAGGCCTGGCCGGGCGACGACGTCTGCGTCACCGGCGCCGTCCGCTCCCAGGCGGCGGCCGACAACGCGGCGGCGCCCTCACGCGTCCTGCATCCCTGATCCCCTGGGACCGGCCCCCGGCCCCGCGC
>NZ_JBHXTG010000073.1:0-47589 GCF_042677465.1 Kitasatospora sp. NPDC127111 | reverse complement strand
CTGCGCGGCCGGTCGCGGGCGGCGACGGGTCAGGCCGACTTCATCGGCTCGGCGACGAGGTCGCCGTCGCCGTCCCAGTGGACGACGGAGACCGCCAGCTCCGGGTGGTCGCGGCCGGCCGTCAGTGCCCGCAGGTCGGTGAGCAGCTGCGAGTGCTCCTCGACGAAGAACCGCAGCGGTACCGGGGAGGAGGCCGCGAAGTTCAGGAGGTCCTGCGCGCTCCTGCGGTGGAGTGCCCATTCCCAGCCCCGCCACGAACGGCCCTGGTCACGGTTGAGGACGCTGAGCCAGAGGTTGTCCTCGGCCGAGGCCCAGTCCTCTTCGAGCTCACCCCAGGCGCGGTCGCCGACCAGCGAGACCACGGCGCGGCCGTCCTGCGGGCTGTTGGCCTTGATCGCGGCGATCCGCGCGGCCACGCCGGGGCGTGCCAAGGCGGCGCGCAGCATGGTCCGCCCCTCGGAGGCCTGCCAGCCCGCCGGGCTGGCGTCCGGCTGGCCGTTGTCGACCACCGTGAACAGCAGGCAGCCGGTCGCCACCGCGACGGTCACGCCCGCGCGGAGCCTGGTCGGCCGCTCGCCGCGCCGGTCCGTTCCGGCACCGTTCCACTGACCGGCGAGGACCCTCCGGCCGAACAGCGGCAGCAGGGCGGCGGCGAAGCAGATCAGTCCGATCACGAGCAGCTGGTGGAGCAGCTTCTCGTAGAAGTAGGAGGTCTGGCCGACGGTGCTGATCTGGTAGCTCAGCAGGCCGACGCAGAGGGCCGAGATCGCGGTGAGCGCCAGGAGCGCGACCCGGCGGGGCCGGTTGGCGAGCGAGCCGCGGGTCAGCAGTGCCGCGAAGGCGGCGACGACGACGGGCAGCAGGAAGTGCCGGCCGACCGGTCCGATGCCCCCGGGCAGCGTCAGCACGTCCGCCGAGCCGGCCGACTTGTGGTTGACGTACACGGGGAAGAGGGCGAGGGCCGCCGTGGCCGCGCCGAGGGCCAGGACGGTCACCCGGTGCGGCAGCCAGCGGCGGCGGTGCACCACGGCCCAGGCGAGCACGGTGGCGAGGGCGGCGGGCAGCAGCAGGTAGTGGCCGAAGGAGACGCCGACCGTGAGCGTGGCCAGGGCCACGACCTGCTCGGGGGCCCGGTTCAGCGGGCGGATCGCCAGCCCGACCAGGAGGGCGAGCAGTCCGAGTGCGAAGAGCTCACTGAGGAATCCGCGGCTGTGCATGCGGGGCAGCTCGGAGCCGACCAGGTAGGCGGCGGCGGGCAGGACCAGGGCGAGCCCCCGCCAGCCGCGCAGCGCGGGGCCCGCGGCGCGGCGCATCGCCCACAGCACGGCGGTCGCCAGTGCCGCGGTGACCGCGGCGAACAGGGCGATGAAGAGCGACAAGCGGCCCAGGGTGGCTCCGTGGTCGGCCCCGTCGTACAGGAAGCTGGTGATCACGGCCAACGTGAGGTGGCTGCCCTGCGGGTAGGTCGCCAGGCCGAGCGTCACGGTGTCGAACGCCTCGCCCTGGCGGAGCGAGGTGAGGCCGCCCAGGCGCAGGATGGTGTCGTACAGCGCGGCGTGCCGGCCGAGGTCCTCGGCGCCGACCACGGTGCCCAGCCGCCCGACGGCGTCCCGGCGCAGCACCGGGTACAGCACGAAGGCGAAGGACAGGCCGGCGGACAGGAGGACGGGGAGGTCCCTGCCGGGCACCAGGCGGCGCAGCCGTGCGCGTACGGGGAGGTGCCGGCCGGTGGTCGTCGGGGCCGGTTCGGGCCGGCGGCCGAGCCGGATCGCGATCAGCGGGAGCGCGGTGGCCTCGGCGAGGCCGACCGGGTGGAGCCCCCAGGGCCAGTAGCTGGCCACGACGCCGAGGGCGCAGGTCCAGCCGATCAGCGCCGCGCCGGAGACGACCAGCCGGTCGAAGGCGGTGGCCCGTGACCGGATCAGCGACGCCGCCGCGTACCAGAGCATCAGGAAGGTCAGCAGGTCCGCGGAGAGCAGGTGGAACAGTGGTGGCAGGCCGATGAGCGCGAGCGCGAACCCGAGGCGCCGGCCGTCCGGACGCCTGAGGTCGGGCCCGGGGAGCCCCCCGCCCCGGCCCGGTCCCTGCCCCGTTCCCTGCCCCGTTCCCACCGGGGTGTCCGCAGATCTCACCTGCGTGACTGTCGACATGATGTTTCCCCCACACATATGGCGATAGTTTGAAACTAGTTGGCGAAGATGTGAATGAACTCGCGCGCTAACAGTGTGAAGTACGGTCAGCGCACGTACTGCGGCGGGGTGCACCGAATGGAGTCCGGATTCCACCCGGACCAGCGGCTCCGTATTCTGGCCCGATGCTCGAACCCGCCCTGCTGCCGACCCCGCTGGTGGACTGCACCGACGAGGTGCTGGCCCGTGCCGGCGTGGAGCTGCGGCTCAAGCGGGACGACCTGCTGCACCCCGCGGTGCCGGGCAACAAGTGGCGCAAGCTCGGGCCCAACCTGGCGGCGGCGGTCGAGCAGGGGCGGACCCGCCTCCTGACCTTCGGCGGGGCCTACTCCACGCACCTGCGCGCGGTCGCGGTGGCCGCGGGCGCGCTGGGGCTGGAGAGCGTCGGGCTGGTCCGGGGCGAGGAGTTGGCCACCGCCCCGCGCAACTGGTCGCTCCGGGCGGCCGAGGCGGCGGGCATGCGGCTGGAGTTCCTGTCCCGGACGGCCTACCGGGAGACGGCGGCGGCGTGCGGGACGGACGACGAGGTCGCCGCGGAGCTGCAACGGCGTTGGGGCCCCTGCCTGGTGCTGCCGGAGGGCGGCTCCAACGCGCTGGCGGCGGTCGGCGCGGCGGCCGTCCCGGCGGAGCTGCCCGGTCTCGGTGAACGGGACGTGGTCTGCTGCCCGGTCGGCACCGGCGGCACCCTGGCGGGCATCGCGGCCGGCCTGCCGCCCGGCGCGCGGGCGCTCGGCGTGGCGGTGCTGCGCGGCGGCGCCGGCTACCTGGAGGGCGAGGTCGCCCGGCTGCAGCGGGCCGCCTTCGGACGGGAGTCCGGCAACTGGCGGATCGACCACGAGCACCACGGCGGCGGCTACGGCCGGGTGCCGGCCGGGCTGGCCGCCTTCGCCGAGGACTTCGAGCGGCGGCACGGCATCGCCCTGGAGCGCCGCTACGTCGCCAAGCTGCTCGCCGCCCTGTACGACCTGGCGGCGGCCGGCGCCTTCCCGGCGGGCACCCGGCTCACCGCCGTGGTCACCGGTCTGCCGGACCCGCACGGGAGCTAACCGAAGGTCAGGTTGGCGCAAGGGTCGGTGTCGGCCCCGCGGGCGTTCTCGGTGATGCCGGTGGGGACGCCGCTCGGCGCCGGCGGGGTGGCGCCGGCGGTGGGGGAGCCCGACGCCGGGGCGCCGGTGCGCCGGTCGGTCGGGCCGGCCGTCGGGGCGTCGACGGCGTCGATGCCGGTGGACAGGGCCGGGAGGTAGTCGCGGCCCAGCGTGACGGTGATCCCCTCGGCGCCCGCCTCCTCGGTGAGCCGGGCCCCGGGGAAGAGCGGTGCCAGCTGGTCGGCGACGGCCTTCAGCGCCGGGTCGTACGCGATCTCGGTCTGCAGCCGGCCGCCGTTGGTGGGGCCGAGGGTGACGTTCTGGAAGCCCCTGGCGCGGACGGCCTCCGCCCCCTTGCCGGCCAGGCCGGAGGTGCCGACGCCGTTCACCACGGTGATCGGCGTGGCCGCCTGCTCCGGTGCGAGCGGGCCGGGCGGGGTCGCCGGGGCGGCCGCGGGGCCCTGCGGGCCGCCCGGGGCGGTGGCGGCGGTGGCGGCGGGGGAGGCGGGGCCGGGGACCTGGCCGGTGCTCTGGCCGTCCAGCGTGCGGTCCTCGCGCAGCAGCTTCCAGAGGGTGTCGACGTCGGGGTGGACCAGGGCGACCCGGTCGCCGGAGTAGCGCCAGGGGGTGGTGACGAAGGTGATGTCGGAGAGCTTGATCTGCTGGAGCGACTGGGCGAAGTCCACCAGCTTCATCGCGGTGCCCAGGCCCTCGTCCACGGTGAGCGAGCGGGTGGCGGCGTCGGCCAGCGGGAGCAGGGTCGGCAGGGAGAAGCCGAGGCCCTGGACCTTGCGGATCATCGAGGAGAGGAAGGCCTGCTGGCGCTTCATCCGGCCGATGTCGGAGTTGTCGCCGAAGCCGTACCGGGCCCGGAGGTAGTCCACCGCGGGCTGACCGGAGAGCTTCTGCATGCCCTTCCGGAGGTGGATGTTGTGCGAGTTCACGTCGTTGGGGACGCAGACGTCCACGCCGTTGACCGCCTCGGTCATCGCGGCGACGCCCTTGAAGTCGACCACGATGGTGTGGTCGATCCGCAGACCGGTGAGGGTCTCGACGGTGTTCTGCGTGCAGGCGGGGTTGCCCTTGGGGAACTCGCCGATGGTGAACGCCGAGTTGAACATCTGGTTCGTCTTCGGCGTCGTCCAGTTGCCGCTGGGCAGCCGGCAGGACGGGATGGTCACCAGGGCGTCGCGGGGTATCGAGACGCCGACGGCGTGCTTGTGGTCGGCGTATATGTGCAGCAGGATCGCGGTGTCCGAGTGGCCGACGCCCTCCTCGCCGCCGCCGAGGTCGGAGTTGCCGTCGTCGCGGGTGTCCGAGCCGAGCACCAGGACGTTCACCGGTACCGAGGCGCCGGGGGTGACCGGCACGGGGGCCGGCGGCCGCTCGGTGGCGACGCCGCCCGCGTCGAAGGTGGTGATGTTGCTGTCCAGCCGGTGGTAGAACCAGGCACCGGCGCCGGCCACCGACAGCACCAGGACGGCGGCGAGGCCCACGGCGGTCCGTACGATGCGCCGGCGCGTGCGGTTGCTCATCCCTCCGGGCCCCCCGTCTTCTGGTGTCGTTCCCCGCGCGCACCGGCGTCCGGGCGTGCTGGTGCGAGTCTCGAACGTTAGACGTTTCGGGGGAGTGTTCGGTTACCGTCGACCGCCGGTCATTTGCGACACATCGGCCGTCGGGGCTGTGATGCTGCTCACGCTCCGGGGCCGGAGGCCCCCGAGAGCATCCGGCGGAGCAGGTCGCGCAGCTGGGTCCGCTCGTCCGGGTCGAGTGCGGCCAGCGGCTCGCGGGCGAAGTTCAGCGACTCGCGCAGCTCCGCGGAGGCGGCCGCCCCGCTCTCGGTGGCGGCGACCAGCTTGACCCGGCGGTCCTGCCGGTCGGCCTCGCGGGTGACGAAGCCCCGCGACTCCAGGCGGTCGACGATGCCGGTGATGTTGGACGGCTCGCAGCTGAGCGTCTGGGCGATGTGGCGCATCGGCATCGGCCCGCGCCGCAGCAGGGCCAGCACCTTGGCCTGGGCGCCGGTGAGCGAGCGGGCGGCGGCGGCCTCCTCGTACTCGCGGTGGAAGAGCGCGACCAGATTGGCCATCAGGTCGACGACCTCACGGGTGATCTCCTCGGGCTGCGGCGCGGCGTCCCGGGTCGGCTGGGTGTCCATGCCCGACAGTCTACCTGAACAGTTGACAACATGAACCTTTCATGTCCATCGTTACTTCAGTAAATCAACCTTTCATGCACCAAGGAGTACTCCGATGGCCGAGCAGGAAGCGCCCGCCACCGCCCGTGAGTGGCACCTCGCCGCCCGTCCGCAGGGCTGGCCGGTCCCGGCCGACTTCGCGCTGGTCGAGGCCCCGGTCCGGACCCCCGGCCCGGGCGAGATCCTGGTCCGCAACGCCTACCTCTCGGTGGACCCGTACATGCGCGGCCGGATGAACGACGTGAAGTCCTACCTCCCGCCGTTCGAGCTCGGCCGGGTGATGGAGGGCGGCGCGGTCGGCTACGTGGTCGCCTCCGCGGCCGAGGGCTTCGCCCCGGGGGACGCCGTGCTGCACGGGCTCGGCTGGCGCGAGTACGCCACCGTCGAGGCGAAGCGCGCGGTGAAGGTGGACCCGTCGGTGCCGCTCTCCGCCTACCTCGGCGTGCTCGGCATGACCGGCCTGACCGCCTACGCCGGCCTGCTGGCGGTCGGCGGCCTCAAGGAGGGCGACCGGGTGTTCGTCTCCGGCGCGGCCGGTGCGGTCGGCACGATGGTCGGCCAGATCGCCCGGCTGAAGGGCGCCGCGCTGGTGGTCGGCTCGGCGGGTTCGGCGGAGAAGGTCGCCAAGCTGGTCGACGAGTACGGCTTCGACGCCGCGTTCAACTACAAGGACGCGCCGGTCGCCGAGCAGCTCGCCGAGGCCGCCCCGGACGGCATCGACCTCTACTTCGACAACGTCGGCGGTGAGCACCTGGAGGCCGCGATCGGCGCCCTCGGCGTGCACGGCCGCGCGGTGCTCTGCGGCGCGATCGCGCAGTACAACGAGACCTCGGCGCCCGCCGCCCCGCGCAACCTCGCGCTGGCGATCGGCAAGCGGCTGCGCCTGGAGGGCATGCTGGTCGGCGACCACGCCGCCCTGCAGCCGCAGTTCGTCGCCGAGGTCGGCGGCTGGCTGCGGGAGGGCGGGCTGCGCAACGAGGAGACCGTCGTGGACGGCTTCGAGCACACCGTGGACGCCTTCCTGGACCTGCTGCGCGGCGCCAACACCGGCAAGATGGTGGTCCGCCTCGACGGCTGACGCGCCGTCGGCGTCCCCGGCCCGCCGACCGCCCCGCCGCCCCGCCACCCCGGCGGGTGCGCGGGGCGGTTTGCGTACCGGGCGCAGGCGATCCGGCCGCACTACCGCATTCCGGCCGGATCCGAAAGTGCGTCAGCCACGGTGCGGGGCGGCGCGGTACGGTGGTCCCGCCCGGCGATGGGGCCGTTCGGGGGAGAGATCCGACCGAGGGGTGGACCACGTTGAGGATTCGACTAGCATTGAGCGAAAGCCTGTCCGTTTTGCTCAATTTAGTGGCTTAATGTCGGCTAACGTGGGTAACTGTGGATCAACTACAGGCGCGAACGCGAGGCAGCTGGGGAAGGCGACCCTCGTCCACAGCCTGGAGGTCCCGGTGACGACACGTGGAGTCCTGTACGTCCACTCCGCGCCCCGCGCGCTGTGCCCGCACGTCGAGTGGGCCGTCGCGGGGGTGCTCGGTGTGCGGGTGAGTCTGGACTGGATCCGCCAGCCGGCCGCACCCGGGCACTGGCGCGCCGAGCTCTCCTGGCAGGGCGAGCCCGGCACGGCCTCGAAGCTCGCCTCCGCCCTGCGCGGCTGGCAGCTGATGCGGTACGAGGTCACCAGCGAGCCCTGCGCCACGGCGGAGGGGGAGCGCTACAGCAGCACGCCCACGCTCGGCATCTTCCACGCCGTCACGGGCATCCACGGCGACATCCTGATCCCCGAGGACCGGCTGCGCGCCGTCCTGCTGCGCGCCCGCAGCGAGGGGGCCGACCTGGAGGCGGAGATCTCCCGGCTGCTCGGCAAGCCCTGGGACGACGAGCTGGAGCCGTTCCGCTACGCCGGCGAGGGCGCCCCGGTGCGCTGGCTGCACCAGGTGGTCTGAGGCCGCGAAGGCCGCACCCGGGAGCCGACACCCGGAGCCCGGAAACCCGCGGCTCGTGACCGGAGCCCGTGACCGGAGCCCGTGGCCGGGCCCGCACCGCGGACCGGGCCGCTCCGGAAAGCCGGAAGGGGCCGGCGCTCGTACTGAGCGCCGGCCCCCTCGCGTGCGGGATCAGACGGTGCGGAAGGCCAGCACCACGTTGTGGCCGCCGAAGCCGAACGAGTTGTTCAGCGCCGCGATCCGGCCCTCGGGCAGCGCGCGCGGCTCGTCCCGGACGATGTCCGCGTCCACGTCGTCGTCCAGGTCCTCGACGTTGATGGTCGGCGGGGCCGTCCGGCTGTGCAGGGCCAGCACGGTGGCGACGGTCTCGATGCCGCCGGCGCCGCCCAGCAGGTGGCCGGTCATCGACTTGGTGGCCGAGACGGCGATGTGGTCCAGGTGCTCGCCGAGCTCCTTGCGCAGCGCCTTCAGCTCGGCGGTGTCACCCTGCGGGGTCGAGGTGGCGTGCGCGTTGACGTGCACGATCTCGGCCTTGTCCAGCTCGTTGCGCTCGAACAGGTCGGCCAGCGCGCGGGCCACGCCGGCACCGGTCGGCTCGGGCTGGGCGATGTGGTGGGCGTCCGAGGACAGGCCCTGGCCGACGGCCTCGCAGTAGATGCGGGCGCCGCGCGCCTCGGCGTGCTCGATCGACTCCAGCACGACCACGCCCGCGCCCTCGCCGAGCACGAAGCCGTCGCGGCCCTTGTCGTACGGGCGGGACGCGCGCTCGGGCTCGTCGTTGTTCTTGGACATCGCCATCATGTTGGCGAACGCGGCGATCGGCAGCGGGTGGACCGCGGCCTCGGTGCCGCCGGCCACCACGACGTCGGCGCGGCCGGTGCGGATCATCTCGATCGCGTAGCCGATCGCCTCGGCGCCGGAGGCGCAGGCGGAGACGGGGGTGTGCACACCCGCGCGGGCGCCGACCTCCAGGCCGACGTTGGCCGCCGGGGAGTTGGGCATCAGCATCGGGACGGTGTGCGGGGAGACCTTGCGGGCGCCCTTGTCCTTCAGCACGTCGTACTGGTCGAGCAGGGTGGTGACGCCGCCGATGCCGGAGGCGATCACGGCGCCCAGGCGCTCGGGGGCCAGCTTCGACGACTCGTCGGTCGCCGGGGTCTCGTAGCCGGCGTCGGCCCAGGCCTCGCGGGCCGCGATCAGCGCGAACTGCGCCGAGCGGTCCAGCCGGCGGGCCAGCGGGCGGGGGAGGATCTCACCCGGGTCGACGGCGGTGCGCGCGGCGATCCGGACGGGCAGGTCGGCGGCCCATTCCTCGGTCAGGGCAGCCACCCCGGAGCGCCCGGCGAGCAGGTTCTCCCAGGTGGTGGCGGCGTCGCCGCCCAGCGGCGTGAAGGCGCCGATACCCGTGACGACCACGGTACGGTTTTCAACGGTCACTGGATCTTCTTCTCTCACGTTTGTGCGGGATTGCGGCGGCGCGCCGGGGGTGGGGCCCGGCCGGGCGCCCACGGGGGCGTCCCGGCCGGCGGGTCGGCCGGCTCGCGGGGAGCCGGCCGACGTCAGGCGTCGAACGGGTCGAACGCTCAGGCGTTGGCGAGGATGTAGTCCACCGCGTCGCCGACGGTCTTCAGGTTCTTGACCTCGTCGTCCGGGATCTTCACGTCGAAGCGCTCCTCGGCGGCCACGACGACCTCGACCATGGACAGCGAGTCGACGTCCAGGTCGTCGGTGAAGGACTTGTCGATCTCGACGTCCTCGGTCGGGATGCCGGCGATCTCGTTGACGATCTCAGCGAGACCTTCCAGGACCTCGTCCTTGGTAGCCATACTGGCTGCTCCTCTTCGGTGTTGAATGCGGCCGCCCGGCGGACGGACGCAGGCTCTGTGGATGATCGGGCGAAAAGTGCCTAGGGGAGCGTAACGACTGCCGCCGCGTAGACCAGACCCGCCCCGAACCCGATGATCAGTGCGAGGTCGCCGCTGCGGGCCTCGCCGCTCTCCAGCATGCGCTCCATCGCCAGCGGGATGGAGGCGGCGGAGGTGTTGCCGGTCTCGGTGATGTCGCGGGCGACCGGCACCGAGTCGGGCAGCTTCAGCGCCTTGATCATGGCATCGGTGATGCGCATGTTGGCCTGGTGCGGGATGAACGCGCCGAGCTGGTCGGCGGTGATCCCGGCGGCGTCCAGCGCCTGCTGGGCCACCTTGGCCATCTCCCAGACCGCCCAGCGGAAGACCGTCTGGCCCTCCATCCGCAGGGCCGGCCACCTGGTCTCCTCGCCGGCGCCGTTGACGGCGTCCTCCTTGGCGAAGGCGGTGTCCCAGGCCTGGGTCTGCGAGATGACGTCCCGGTGGGAGCCGTCCGAACCCCAGATGACCTTGCCGATGCCGGGCGTGTCGGACGGGCCGACGATCGCGGCGCCGGCGCCGTCACCGAAGATGAAGGCGGTCGAACGGTCCGAGGTGTCGGTCAGGTCGCTGAGCCGCTCCACGCCGATCACCAGCACGTACTCGGCGCTGCCGCCGCGGATCATGCCGTCGGCCAGGCCCAGGCCGTAGCCGAAGCCGGCGCAGGCGGCCGAGATGTCGAAGGCCGGCGCGGTGCCGCAGCCCAGCCGCTCGGCGATCTCGGTGGCGATCGCGGGGGTCTGCTTGAGGTGCGACACGGTCGCGACGATCACGCCGCCGATCTGCGCGGCGTCGATCCCGGCGTGCGCGATGGCCTTGCCGGCGGCCTGCACCGACATCTCGGCGACGGTCTCCTCCGGGCCGGCCCAGCGGCGCTCGGCGATCCCGCTGCGGGTGCGGATCCACTCGTCCGAGGAGTCGATCCAGTTCAGCACCTCGGCGTTCGGGATCACCCGGACGGGGCGGTAGCCGCCGACACCGTGGATGCGCGAGTACTGGGCGCCGATGACCGGCTTGATCTGGGGAGCGGTCATGCCTTGTTCTCCTCCTGCCCGCCGTGTTCCGCGACGAGCTCGCGGGCCTTGTCCAGGTCGGCGGGGGTCTTGAGGGCAAGCGTGGCCACACCCTTGAGGTTGCGCTTGACCAGTCCGGTGAGGGTGCCCGCGGGGGCGAGCTCGATGACGGCGGTCGCGCCCAGCCGCTGCAGGGTCTCCATGCAGAGGTCCCAGCGGACCGGGTTGGAGACCTGCGACACCAGGCGGTCCAGCACCTCGGCGCCGGAGGTCACGACCTGGCCGTCCTTGTTGGAGACGTAGGCGACCTTCGGGTCCTCGACCGGCAGCGTCGGGGCCAGCTTGGCCAGTCGCTCGACACCGGGCGCCATGTGCTCGGTGTGGAACGCGCCCGCGACCTTGAGGGCGATCAGGCGGGCGCCGGCCGGCGGGTCCTCCCGCAGGGCGTCCAGCTGGGCCAGCGTGCCGGCGGCGACGATCTGGCCGCCGCCGTTGTTGTTGGCCGCGGTCAGGCCGTGCTCGGCCAGCTTGGCCGCGACGGCCTCGGCGTCGCCGCCCAGGACGGCGATCATGCCGGTCTCGGTGGCGGCGGCGGCCTCGGCCATGGCCAGGCTGCGCTCGCGGACGAAGGTCAGCGCGTCATGGGCGGACAGCACCCCGGCGCCGGCGGCGGCGGTGATCTCGCCGACGCTGTGGCCGGCCACGGCACCGACCAGCGCACGGGCGCGGTCCTCGTCCGGGAAGAGCGCGCGGGCGGTCACCAGGCCGGCGGCCACCAGCAGCGGCTGGGCGACGGCGGTGTCCTTGATCTCCTCGGCGGACGCCTCGGTGCCGGCGTGCACCAGGTCGAGCCCGGCGACCTCCGACCAGCCGCGAAGGCGGTCGGCGACACCGTCGAGCTCCAGCCAGGGGCTGAGGAAACCGGGGGTCTGGGCACCCTGTCCAGGGGCGACGATTACGAGCACGGTTCAACCCTCTCTCGCCGGACGCCCGGGGGCGGGTAGGCGACGGTAACGAAGAAAAGCATCCGGGATTGTAAGGTCCCTACATCGGGGCTCAGCCCTGCTCCCCGGCGGCGGTGAGTCGTCCCAGCGCCAGTGCGATGCGCAGCGTGAACGCCGAACGTACGTCGGACGGAGCGTAGCCCGTGACGTCAGTCACACGTCGGAGCCGGTAGCGCACCGTGTTGGGGTGGACGAAGAGCATCCGGGCCGCGCCCTCCAGGGAGGACGCCTGTTCGAGGTAGACACTCAAGGTTTCCAGGAGTGCCGAGCCGGCCTCGTCCAGCGGTGTGTAGATCTCCTCCACCAGCTGACGGCGGGCCGCCTGGTCGCCGGCCAGCGCGCGCTCGGGCAGCAGGTCGTCCGCCAGGACCGGGCGGGGGGCGTCCGGCCAGGCGGCGCAGGCCCGCAGGCCGGCCGCGGCGGCGTGCGCCGAGCGGGTCGCCGAGAGCAGGTCCGGGACGGTCGGGCCGACCACCACCGGGCCCGGCGCGAACTGGCCGATCAGCGCGCGGGCCGCGTGCACCGGCTCCTTCTCGCCGCCGACCACCACCACCAGGCGCTTGCCGAGCACACCGGTCAGCACGTGCAGCTTGGCGTACCGGGCGGCGCGGCGGATCGCCTCCACCACCAGCTCGCTGTCGCCGTCCGGGGCGCTGCCCATCACCACCCGGACCTGGCTCGGCTGGCCCCAGCCGAGCGCGGCGGCCCGGGAGAGCACGCCCTCGTCCGCGTCGCCGGAGAGCAGCGAGTTGACGACCAGGGCCTCCAGCCGGGCGTCCCAGGCACCGCGTGCCTCGGCCGCCTGGGCGTACACCTGGGCGGTGGCGAAGGCGATCTCACGGGCGTAGACCAGCACGGACTCGCGCATGTCCGCCTCGTCGCCGGGGGCGGCCACCTCCTCGATGGCCTCCTCCATCACCTCGATCGTGGTGCGGATCAGCTCGACGGTCTGGCGCAGCGTGATCGCCCGGGTCAGCTCGCGCGGCGCGGTGCCGAAGACGTCGGTGGAGATCGCCTGCGGGGCGTCGGGGTGGCGGTACCACTCGGTGAAGGCGGCGATGCCGGCCTGGGCGACCAGGCCGATCCAGGAGCGGTGCTCCGGCGGCATCCGCCGGTACCAGCCGAGCTGGTCGTCCATCCGCGCGATCGCCGCGGTGGCCAGCTTGCCGGCGGACTTCTCCAGCCGCTTGAGCGTCGCGGCCCGGCGCTCGGCCCGCTCGGCGGCGAGTCTGCGCTCCTGGGCGGTCAGGCGTGGCGCCGCGCGGCCGGGACGGTCACGGCCCGCCCCGGGGGTCGGGCCCTTCCCGTTCTTCTCGGGCTTGGCGGTCGGATCGCTCTTGGAGTTCGCGGATGCGGCTGGCACAAGGACAAGACTGCCTCACCGGAGTGACTGCTCGTGCACGCCCCCCGGCGGAGCGGCACGGTGGCGACCGTCACACCGCCGGTCGCAGGGCGCGCGGACACCGGCTCCGGAGCGCCCGGGACGAGCCGTCGAGCACGTTACCGTGGGGCCGTGACCGACGCCCCCGCCCGCCCCCGCGCCGACCTGCGCCGCACCGCCGAGCGCTACCTCTCCACCCCGGCCGAGGGCATCGAGACCAGACACGCGTTCTCCTTCGCGGGCCACTACGACCCGAAGAACACGCACTTCGGCGCGCTGCTCGCGTGCAACGAGGAACTGCTCGCCCCCGGCGCGGGGTTCGACGAGCACCGGCACCGGGACACCGAGATCCTCACCTGGGTGCTGGAGGGCGCGCTCGCCCACCGCGACTCCCGGGGCCACAGCGGCGTGGTCCGACCCGGCATGCTGCAGCACCTGAGCGCCGGCTCCGGCGTCACCCACACCGAGCGCAACGTCGGCGGCGCCGAGGGGCCGGTCCGCTTCGTCCAGATGTGGCTCCAGCCGGACGTGTTCGACGCGCCCCCGGCGTACGGGCTGCGCCGGGTGGAGCCGGCGGACGGCGGGTTGACGCTGCTCGCCTCCGGTCTGGAGCGGGACGCCGGTACGGACGCCCTGCGGCTGCGCCGCGGCGACGCCGCGCTCTGGCTGGCCACCGCCGGCCCCTGGCAGCCGCTGCCCGCGCTCCCGGCCGCCGGCTGGCGGTACGCGCACCTGACGGCCGGTTCGCTCGGCTACCGCACGGTGCCGGGGCCGCAGGGCGGTGGTCGTTCGATGGTGCCCGGCGACAGCGTCCGGATCACCGGCGACGCCTTCGCCGACCCGACGGCCGGCGAGGGCGGCGCCCAGCTGCTGCTGTGGGAGATGCACTCGCCGGTCTCGTACGGCTGACGGGCGGCCCGGGGTCCGGCCCCCGGGCCGCGCCGCGCGCTAGCCGCGCAGTTCGGCCAGCACGGCGTCGGAGAGCACCGGCCAGACCTCGGCGGCCCACGGCCCGAAGTCCCGGTCGGTCAGCGCGATGCAGGCGACGTCGGCCTCCGGGTCCACCCAGAGGAAGGTGCCGGACTGGCCGAAGTGGCCGAAGGTGGCGGGCGAGTTGGTGGTGCCGGTCCAGTGCGGCGCCTTGCCGTCGCGGATCTCGAAGCCGAGGCCCCAGTCGTTCGGCCGGCGGTGGCCGAAGCCCGGCAGCACGCCGCTGGTGCCCGGGAAGGCCACCTCGCGCGTGGCCGCGCGCACGGTGGACGGGTCCAGCAGCTTGGGCGCCTGCAGCTCGGCCGCGAACAGCGCGAGGTCGGCCACGGTGGAGAGGCCGCCGGCCCCGGCCGGGGACTTGTGCGCGGTGTTGATCAGCGTCGAGCGCATGCCGAGCGGCTCGAACACGGCCTCGGCGGCGTACCGGCCGAACTCGATGCCCGCGGCCTGCTGGAGGGTCTGGGCCAGCACGTCGAAGCCGGCGTTGGAGTAGAGCCGCCGGTTGCCCGGCTCGGCCATCGTCCGGTGCTCGTCGAAGGCGAGCCCCGAGGTGTGCGCCAGCAGGTGGCGGACGGTGGAGCCCTCCGGGCCGGCCGGGTCGTCCAGCTCGAAGACGCCCTCCTCGACCGCGACCAGCACGGCGTACGAGGTGAGCAGCTTGGTCACCGACGCCAGCGGGAACAGGTGGTCCTGCGGGCCGTGCCCGCCCAGTACCGCGCCGTCCGCACCCCGCACCACGGCCGCCGCCGCGTGGGGCACCGGCCAGGTCTCGATCATCCGCAAGCTCTCCATGCGCCCGACTCTAACCGGACCGCCCGGCCGTTCCCGAGGGCCTCCCAGCCGGGTGCTCCCGGCACCGGGCTGGGAGGCTTGCTTCGAGTGCACTCCAACTCGCTAGCGTCGTGCCTGCTCGTCCGAAGCGGGCCGCTCACCACTGGGGGTTCCGGTCATGGCAACACTCGCTCCGATCACGGTCGACCTGCGGACGTGCTCCGAGGTGTTCAGCAGCCCGGTCGGCGAACCGGACCGCACCCCGCGGCACAGCATCAGCGAGGTCGCGGCGGCCAGCGGACTGACCGCCCACACCCTGCGCTGGTACGAGCGGATCGGCCTGCTCGACCCGGTCGACCGTTCCGCCTCCGGCCGGCGCAGCTACTGCGACGCCGACCTGCACCGCCTGGCGTTCCTGGGCCGGCTGCGGCTGACCGGCATGACGGTGGCCGACATGCTCCGGTACGTCGAACTGGCCCGTCTCGGCGAGCAGACCTTCGAGGACCGGCGTGACCTGTTGCTCGCGCACCGCGAGGAGGTCCGGGCGAAGATCGCCGACCTGCACGCGACGCTCGCCGTCCTCGACTACAAGATCGATCTCTACGCCGGGAAGATCGCCGACCGCGGCGGACCGGCGGACCTCCCGCAGACTCCGCAGCAGACCCCGCAGAGGAAGAAGAGCGCATGAGCCTCCCCACTCTCCCCACCGCGCAGCTCGGCACCGACGGTCCGGCCGTCGGCGTCCAGGGCCTCGGGTGCATGGGCATGAGCGAGTTCTACGGCCCGACCGACACCGCCGAGGCGCTCGCCACCCTGGACGCCGCCCTGGAGCGCGGTGTCACCCTGTTCGACACCGCCGACGCCTACGGCTTCGGCCGCAACGAGGAGCTGATCGGCCCCTTCGTCCGCGCCAACCGCGACCGGGTGGTGATCGCCACCAAGTTCGCCATCGAGCGGCGGGAGGACGACCCGACGCACCGCGGCATCCGCAACGACCCGGCGTACGTCCGCGCCGCCGTGGACGCCTCGCTGCGCCGGCTCGGCGTGGACGTGATCGACCTCTACTACATGCACCGCCGTGACCCGGCCGTGCCGCTCGCCGAGTCGGTCGGCGCGATGGCCGAGCTGGTGCGGGCGGGCAAGGTGCGCCACCTCGGGCTCTCCGAGGTGACCGGTGCCGAGCTGCGCGAGGCGCACGTGGTGCACCCGATCGCCGCGCTGCAGTCGGAGTGGTCGGTGTTCGCCCGGGACGTCGAGCGTTCGGCGGTGCCGGCCGCGGCCGAGCTGGGCGTCGCCTTCGTGCCCTACTCGCCGCTCGGGCGCGGCTTCCTGACCGGCTCGTTCGCCGCCGCCGAGGAGCTCGCCGCGGACGACATCCGGCGCAGCCAGCCGCGGTTCTCCGGCGCCAACGCGGCGGCCAACACCGGGCTGCTCGACCCGATCCGGAAGATCGCCGAGGCGCGCGGGATCACCCCCGCCCAGGTGGCGCTCGCCTGGGTCCAGCAGCGCGCCGAGGTGCACGGACTGACGGTCGTTCCGATCCCCGGCACCCGCAAGCGCACCCGGCTCGCCGAGAACACCGCCGCCGCGACGCTTCGGCTGGAGGCCGGGGAGCTGGCCGCCCTGGAGCCGGTGGCCGGCCTGGTCGCCGGCGACCGCTACCCGGACATGGCCTTCACCTCGGTCGGCCGGGAGTAGCGGAGGCGGCGTGGCGGAGGCCGGGAGGAGCGGAGCGGAGAGCCCCGGGCCCGGGAGCGGTCGCTCCCGGGCCCGCCGTGGCCCGACCCCGCGGCCCGACCCCGCGGCTGGGGACTCGCGGTTCAGACCTCGCGGCCCAGCCAGGCGGCCAGCCGGGCGTAGGTGTCCGCGTCGGCCGGCACGGGCCGCACCTCGCCGAACGGGACCGGGCCGCCGCGGTTCTCGGCCGGCAGGACGAACCGGGCGATCCCCAGCGCGGCCTCGGCCAGCTGCTCGTCCAGGGCGAGCCCGCTGCGCAGCGACCGCGCGATGTCCCAGGAGTGGGTGACCGTCTCCATCACGTACCCGCCGACCGCGGCCCGGCCGGGGACCTCGCCCCAGGGCGCGAAGGACGGGCGGTCCAGCTTGGCGTCGTCCGCCCAGGCGGCGGTCGCCCGGGCGCGGGCCCGGGCGAAGGCGGCCGGCCACCCGTCGTCCGGCAGGTCGCCGGTGGCCGCCACGACGTCCTCGGCCCGGCCGCCCTCGCCGATGTAGGCGAACCGGTGCACGCCGCCGACCACGTGGCCGAGCAGCTGCCGCAGGTCGTACTCGGTGCACGGGGTGGGCCGGTCCAGCGCGTCCGGGGTCACCTCGGCGATCAGCTTCTCCAGCTGGCCGAGCGCGAGCTGGTACAGCGGGCGGGGGTCCTGGGTGGTGTCCATGCGGGGTCAACTCCATCGGTACGGGAGGGGGTTCGTCTTCCGGGAGGCAATCTCCCGGTAAAACCTGACAACTACCGTCAGGCTTTCTGGGATCCTTCCGGCATGAAGGCCGACCGCCTGCTCTCGATACTGCTGCTGCTCCAGACCCGCGGCCGGGTGTCCGCCACCGAACTGGCCGAACGGCTGGAGGTGTCGGTCCGCACCATCTACCGCGACGTGGAGGCGCTCTCCTCGGCCGGCGTGCCGGTCTACACCGAGCGCGGCCGGCACGGCGGGATCGCGCTGCTGCCCGGCTACCGCACCGACGTCAGCGGTCTGACCGCGGACGAGGCGCGCGCCCTGTTCGTGCTCTCCGCCCAGGGCGCGCACAGCGACCTCGGGCTGGACGGCGCCCTCGGCTCGGCGCTGCGCAAGGTGATGGCCGCGCTGCCCGCCCCGCACCGCCCGGGCGCCGAGCGGATCAGCGAGCGCGTGCTCGTCGACCCGGCCCGCTGGCTGCAGCCCGGCGCGCCCGCGGGGCCGGACCTCGGCGAGCTGCAGCACGCCGTCTTCACCGACCGCCGGCTGCGGCTGCGCTACCGGCACAGCGGTACGCCCGTGCCGGTGGAGTACACCGTCGACCCGTACGGCCTGGTCTCCAAGGCCTCGGTCTGGTACCTGGTGGCCGATCTGCAGGGGGAGCCCCGGCTGTTCCGGGCCGAGCGGGTGCTGGCCGCCGAGACCGCGGAGGAGCCGGTGCGCCGCCGTCCCGGGGTGGGGCTCGGCGACGTCTGGACGGTGCTGCGCGAGCAGGTCGAGCGGCTGCCGAAGGAGGTGCCGGTGAAGGTCCGGGTGCGGCGCGGCCGGCTGGACATGTTCGTCCGGATCCACGGCGCCCGGCTCACCGCGCCGCCGCCCGAGCCGTCCTGCTCCGGGCCCGGGGGCGGGGAGGAGTGGGTGGAGCTGGCGATGGCCTTCCAGGCGCTGCCGGCCGTCCGCGCGCTGCTGTCCTTCGGTGCGGACGCCGAGGTGCTGGCGCCGCCCGCGGCCCGCCGCGAGCTGGCCAGGGCCGCCGCCGAGGCGGCCCGGCTCTACCGCGAGGGCTAGGCCCAGGCCCACGGGGCGGCCGGCCTTCCGGTGGCTCAGGCCTCCGGGGCGGGGCGGACCACGTCCTCGTAGTGGCCGAGCGAGATGGCCGCGAAGTTGTGCAGGCTGTCGGTGCCCTCGGCGAAGTAGCCGTTGTGGCCGGAGGAGCGGGCCGAGGAGATCTGCTCGCCGCCGAAGTCGGCGGAGGTGGGGTCGGCGCCGTGGCCGAGCCCGCCGACCTCCAGGTACGGCACGTTGCCGATCCAGTCGCTGCCGTTGCGGGTGGCCCAGACGTGGACGCCGGTGCCCAGTTCGGCGGTGCTCTGCACGCCCATGCCGGGGCTGCCGAACACCATCAGGTCGGTGACCCCGGAGGTGTCGGACGGCGAGGCGGCCGCGCGCGGGATCTCGGGGGCGGCGCTGCCGCAGACCACCGAGCCGTAGGAGTGGCAGAGCAGGGACGGCGGCGCGTCCGGCCGGGTGGTCTCCTTGAGCCCGGCGAGCAGTCGCTCCAGCCGGGGCGCGCCGACGTCGGCGAGCCGGGAGGTGACGGCGTCCGGGCCGAGGCCGGAGGGCGTGACGTATCCGGTCCAGGAGATCACCGCGGTCCGGGTGCCGGGCGCCTGCCGGTGCTCCTCGGCGTAGAGCGCGCGGGCCATCCCGGCGGGGGAGCGCAGCGGCTCGACCGCCTGGTCGTGGTGGCCGAGGTCGGCGTCCGAGCCGGGGACGAGCACGGCGATCCGGTCGGCGTTCCCGAGGTCGCCCCAGACCTCGGTGACCAGGCCGCGGCCGCGCGGGTCGAAGGCGAGGATCTGCCGCTCGGGGGCGAGCAGGTGCTCGACGTCGTTGGCGCGGGAGACGGCCAGCGCCCGCAGGTCGGAGTCGAGGTTCCGGTCGGCGGCGCGGGCCCGGGCGGCGTCCCGTTCGGCGGCGAGCGCGATCCGGTTGGCGCGGTAGCGCAGCTCGACCGGGGCGCCGTCGAAGTTGCCGACCACCAGCGGGTAGTCCTGGATCAGCCGGTCCAGCTCGGTGGGCGCCAGCGAGGCGAAGAACTCGGCGGCGGCGGCCGGCGTGGTGGTGGCCGGGTCGGGCAGGGAGCGCCCGAAGGAATGGTCCTGGACCCAGGCGGCGCTGCCGGCCGGGGGCGTGGAGATGGCGAGCTGCTCGGTGGAGGCGGCGGCCTGGGCCGCGGCGGCGCCGGCATCGGCGAGCACGGCGCATCCCGCGAACGCACCGATCAGTACGTGCTTCCACCGCCGACGGCGCATCGCGTCAACTCCCTAGGGGCCCGTGACCGTTCCACGGGCGGGGCCCGGAGGGTGGTACGCCTGCCAACTTCGACTGCCAACTTCCCTGGGCAAGCCTAGGGGCCCGCACGGAACACCGGGCCGCCTCAAACTGTGGGATGGATCACATGAACCGGAGGTATCCGGCCGGCGTCTCCGGTCTTCACCGGCCGGTTCCGGCGTCGTCCCCCGCCTCGGCGTCGAACTCCCGGACCAGCCGTCCGGGCGCGGCCCGCCGCCAGGCCTCGGCCAGCAGGCCCCGCAGCTCCTCCGGGTCGACCCGGTCGAGCCGGACGCCGACCCAGCCGTGGCGGCCGACGTACTTGGGGTACGAGAAGACCTCGGGATCGGCGGCGATCAGTTCGGCCTGGTCCTCCCGCGAGGCCTTGACGCTGACGGTGCCGCCGTCCGGCGAGCCCATCGCGAAGATCTTCGCCCGGACCCGCAGGGTCTCGATCTCCCAGGTGGGCTGTTGCTCGGCCTCGGGCAGGGCGAGTGCCATCGCCCGGAACTCGTCGAACGTCACCATGGGGGCAGCGTAGGGCAAGGCGGTGACGGGCCGCCCCCGGTACGCGCGGTGCGCCGGGGGCGGCGGTCGGGCCCTCGGTCAGAGCAGCGAGGACCAGGCGTCGCAGGAGCGGTCGCCCGCGACCTGCCGGTCCGGGTGGCCGTTGCCGTCGGCCACGGTGATCCGGCGGTAGTTCTGGCCCGAGAAGACCCAGAACTCGCTCTGGCCGCCGACCCGCTGGCAGTCCGGGACGGGCAGGAAGCAGTCCACCCGGTTCAGCCCGTTCAGCGAGCCCCACTGGGAGAGCTCACGGTCGGTCCGTTCGCGCACGTCGGTGTGGGCGGAGCCGTCGGCGATGGAGACCAGCCGGTACTGCTGGCGGCCGCCGGTGGTGTGGAACACCCAGTACCAGCTCTTGCCGCCGACCCGCTGCTGGTCGGGCACCGGCAGCCAGCAGTCGACCTGGCCGACGCCGCTGAGCGAGCCCCAGGCGGTGAGGTCGCGGTCCGGGCGCTCCAGCGCGGTGCTGTGGCCGCCGGTGCCGCAGGTGATCGAGACGGCCCGGTACTGCTGCTGGCGGCCGGCGGTGCTGTGGAACACCCAGTACCAGCTCTTGCCGCCCGGGTTCTGCAGGTCGGGCATGGGCAGGACGCAGTCGACCCGGCCGACGCCCTGCAGACAGCTCCAGGTGGTCAGCCAGGTGTCGTCCTCGACCTTGCGGTCGGCGTGGCCGGAGCCGTCGGCCACCGAGATCAGCCGGCACCGGTCGCCGTGGAACGCCCAGTACTGGCTCTGCCCGCCGCGGCGCTGCTGGTCGGGGACGGCGAGGAACTCGTCGCAGGGGTACGCCTTCACGGGCTGCGGCGTGGGCTGCGGGCGGCCGCCGGCCTGCTCCTGGGCGGTGCTCTGCCCGCCGCCCTGGGGGGTGAGCTGGCCGTCGGCGAGCGCCTTGAGGACGCTGATGGACGGCATGAAGGCGTACACCGAGCCGGTGGTCCGGACGAACTGCTGGAAGCTGACCGGGGTGTGCTTGATCAGGCCGTCCGGCTCCCGGCTCTCGAAGTCGACGTCCGGGGCCTCCTGGGTGACCGGGTCCTTGCCGGGCACCGGCCTGGGGTTGGCGTGGCCGGGCGGGGTGGTGCCGCCGCTGTCCCGGTTCGGCGGGAAGTTCGGCTGGTCCATCCAGTCGGCCTGGATGAACTCGAACTGCCGCTGGATGTCCGCCTGGTAGCAGATGAAGAGCAGGCCGCGCGGGTCGTCGGGGCCGCCCGGGCCCTCGGAGGCCGGGTCGAACGGGGCCCCGTACGGGGTGCCGCGGCGGATGATCCGCCGGCCGTCGAGGACCTTGGCGGGGAACGGGGGCTCGTCGGGCTTCTCCTGCAGGCCGGCCCGCGGGCTGGTCTTGCGCAGGTGCGACCAGAGCGGGGTGACCAGGCCCTCCGGGTCGTCCCCGAAGTCGAAGTCGTTGTCGTTCGCGGCACCGGGGTCGTTCGGCTTGTCGGCGTCGTGGAACTTGCAGACCGGGGCGCCGGAGCGCCAGCGGCCGACCATCCGGGCGGCCAGCCACTCGGTGGTGGCGCTCTCCGGGACGGCCTTGGCCTGCTTGAGCTCCCGCAGCTTGATCGAGACCTGCGACCACCAGCCGGGGACGTCCTGGGCGAGCCGGCGGACCACCTGGAAGGACCCGTTGCGCGACCAGACCGGGTACTGGTCCCTGGGGAAGCTGAACCGGTCGTTCTCCTCGCCGCAGACGAACTCGCCGGCCGGGATGAGCCGGGTGCCCGGGTGGCCCTCCACCTCCTCCGGGTCGGCCGGGTTCGGCCGGTCGAAGCCCTTGACGCCCGGCTCGCTGATGCCGTCCTTGAAGCCGAAGTGCTCCTTGCCGCGCCGGCTGCCCAGCAGGGTCTGGGCGTTCTGCTGGTAGACGATCAGGACGCGGTTCTCGGCGGCGGCGATGCGCTGGGCCTCGATGGCCGTCCTGAGGTCGTTCTCGGTGTCGGCGGAGATCTTGAGGAGGGCGTGGACCGGCTGGTTCTTCCCGTTGCCGAAGAGCCAGTTCTCCGGGGAGTTGTCCCCGCTGTCGCCGAGTGCGCCGGCCCGCTTGGCCGAGCCCTCCTTGAACGCCTCCAGGCCGCTGCCGACCGGCGGGGGCGTCGGGAACGGGTCGGTGGCGGAGAGCATCCGCAGGCCCTCGTAGGTGAAGCTGACGCCCAGCCAGGTGGCCTTGAGCGTCTTCGGGTCGTCGCCGCCCGAGGACCTGCGGGCCTCGCTGAACGCCTCGTTGAACGCGGCCACCTCGCGGGTGGTCGAGATCTGCGGCGCCAGCTTGCGGACCCAGTCGCGGGCCCGGGCGGCGTCCTCGAACTTGAGGAACAGGACGCTGACGTTGTCCTTCTTGAAGCCGGCGAGGATGTCGCCCTGGATCTCTTCGCTGTCGCGGAGTCTCAGATCCGTTGCCATGGTTCTCGGTGTCCTTTCGGGGGCGGGGGTCAGGCCGAGGAGCTGAGCTGGATCCACTGGGCGACGCTGGGCACGCCCTGGTCGTCGAGGAGGAAGAGCATGTACCAGCCGGGCGGCGCGGCCTTGGCGTCCGGCGGGGCCTGGAACTCCAGCCGGTTGCCGGCCCGGCCGGTGAGCCGCAGGTCGAGGTGGCGCTGGCTGGTGTTGACCGAGTGGGTGGAGGTGGTCGGCGACAGCAGGACGGCCTTCGAGGCGAGGCCCGGGGTCGTGCTGGTCACGGTGAACTTCTTGTCGTAGCCGACCGGGGTGGTGGGCGCGTTGCCCAGCTGGGGCCGGTCGCCCTGGTGCAGGTAGGCGGGCTCGTAGATCTCGATGGTGCCGTTCATGGTGACCGGGCCGGTGGTGCCGGGGACGCCGCTCACCGTGCCGTCGATGTCCGGGTTGTTGGCGAGCTGCTGGAGCTCGTCGCCGGTCACCATGACCCGCCCGTCGGGCAGGACGACGGCGTTGGAGTGGTAGCCGCGCGGCAGCCGCTGGACCGGGCCGAGCTTCCAGTTGCCCTGGTCGTCACGGAGCTCGATCTGGCGGTACTTGAGATCGGCGTTGGGGTTGTAGGGGCCGTTCCCGTAGTCGCGGATGTCGTACGCGCCGTTGACGGTCATCAGCTTGCCGTTGGGCAGCAGGAGGGTGTCGTCCTGGGTGCGGCCGAAGGCACGGGACTTCTCGGCGGTCCAACTGCCGTTGGAGAAGCGCAGGGTGCTCGGGTTGTCGCGGTCGCCGCCGAGGATCAGCGCGGAGTCGGGGCCGTTGACGCCGCCGGGCAGCGGGACGGCCGAGCCGTAGTTGCGCTTGCGGCCGTCCGGGCGGGCGGTCAGGTCGCCGCGGGTCTCGGCGAGCGGGTCGAACTTCCACTGTTCGGCGGCCTGGCGGCCGAAGCCGTAGACGTTGCCGTCGTTGAGCGAGAACAGGTGCGGGTAGTCCAGGCTGAACGGGGCGTCCGCCTTGAACCGGTCCACCGGGTTCCGGGGGACGTCGGTCTTCCGCTGCGGGACCGGGAAGTTCTTGGCGGGGAAACGTTCCACCACCGGGGTCGGGGTGCCCCAGCCGAGCTCGGACTGGCCGGACATGATCAGCTGCCGGCCGTCGGCGCCGGTCACCACCGAGGGGTACCAGCGGCCGACCGACATGTCGGGGTTCCTGGTCCAGGTCTCGGTCCACGGGTCGAAGATCAGCGAGAGCTTGGCGCCGGTACCGCCGTTGCCGCCCAGGTTGCCGCCGAAGACGCCGAGCATGCCGTTGGGCAGGAAGGAGTGCCCGGAGCAGAAGAACGGCGCGGGCCGGGGCTGGTCGAGGCCGTCCGGCATGTCGACGACCGGCGGCGTGACCTGCTTGAAGGCGTCCTTGCCGTAGCCCTTGGCCGGGTCCCAGAGGAAGGCCCGGCCGGCGTTCTCGGTGCCGGTGGTCTGGGTCGGCGCGGGCTCCTTCTCCGGGTTGGTCTCGATCCGCTCGAAGGAGAACAGCAGCACCTTGCCGGTCGGCAGCAGGGCGACGTGGTCGCCGAAGTCGGGCGAGGGGAAGTACTGGTTGAACGCGCCGAAGGCGGCCTTGTCGAAGGCGGCGTTGGTGGTGCTCTGGGAGTCCGTCAGCGCCTTGAGCCGGTTGGTCCTGGTGGTCTGCGGGTAGTCGCCGACGCCGCGGACGGCCGCGCGCATCCGGGCATGCTCCTCGGCGTGCTCCTGGCCGAGCGCCGCGACCTCGTCGTCCCGCATCTCGGCGAGCACGCGGGGCGCGGTGACGTGCGGGGCCAGGTCGTCGGCCCCGCCGTGGGCGGGGACCAGGGCGAGGGCCGGGGCGGCGGTCAGCAGGGTGCCGGTGGTCAGTGAGCAGACCACGGCGGTGGCGACGGCGGTCAGCCGGCGGCGGGCCCGCGGCCGGTGCGGCGGCCGCGGTGAGGACAGGGACATGGGACTCCTCGGGAAGGGGGCGGGAGAGGCGCCGGCGGGCGCGGGCGGAGGCCGTGGGCAGGCGCAGGCGCAGCGATCGTTGCCGACCGTCACAGAACATCACAGCGCGTGTCGGTTCGCATGCGGACGCACTGCGTTGGTGGGCGCGTGTCGTCGGCGAACGGGGTGTCTGCCCGAACGGCTCACGCCGCGTCAGTCCCCGTCCGGCCCCGGGTTCCTGGCCGCCTTCGGCCCCCTGGCGCGCACGCGGCGGAGAGCGGCGCCGCCCTTCCGGGGGAGTCGGCTACTGGCCCGGCGTCACCAGGCCGGACTCGTAGGCGAGGATGACCGCCTGGGCGCGGTCGCGCAGGTCGAGCTTGGCCAGGATGCGGCCGATGTGGGTCTTGACGGTCTGCTCGGCGAGCACCAGCCCGGTGGCGATCTCCTGGTTGGAGAGGCCGCGGGCGATCAGCTCCAGCACCTCCGTCTCCCGCGGGGTCAGGCCGTTCAGCCGCAGCTTCGGGTCACGGCGCCTGACCGGCCCGGTCCGGGCGAAGTCCTCGATCAGCCGGCGCGTCACCGAGGGGGCGAGCAGTGCCTCGCCGGCCGCGACCACCCGGACGGCGGCGATCAGGTCGGCCGGCGGCGCGTCCTTGAGCAGGAAGCCGCTGGCCCCGGCCCGCAGCGCCTCGTACACGTAGTCGTCCACGTCGAAGGTGGTCAGCATCAGCACCCTGGGCCGGTGGGCGCCGGGGGCGGCCGGGTCGAGCAGCCGGCGGGCCGCCTCCAGACCGTCCATGCCGGGCATCCGGACGTCCATCAGCACCACGTCCGGGTGGGTGCGGCCGCTGAGCTCCAGGGCCTGCGCGCCGTCCGCCGCGTCGCCCACCACGTCGATGTCGTCCTGGGCGTCCAGCAGGGCGGCGAAGCCCGCCCGCACCATGGCCTGGTCGTCGACGATGATCACGCGGATGGTCATGCGGTTGTCTCCCCCGAGGTGTCGAGCGGCAGCACGGCGGCCACCTGGAAGCCGCCGTCCGGCAGCGGGCCGGTGTCCAGCCTGCCATCGAGCAGCCGGACGCGTTCCCGCATTCCGACCAGGCCCTGGCCGGTGCCCTCGACCGAGGCCTCCAGCGACTCGGCGCGGGCGGGCGGGGCGCCGTTCACGACGGTGACCAGCAGCCGGTGGTCGTCGACGGCCAGGGAGACCCGGGCCCGCGCGCCGGGCGCGTGCCGGACGACGTTGGCCAGCGCCTCCTGCACGATCCGGTAGGCGGAGAGGCCGACGGCCGGCGGCAGCGCGTCGGCCAGTTCCGGCGGGGCGGCCAGCTCGACGGGCACGCCGGCCCGGCCCACCGTCTCGACCAGTTGGGCCAGCTGCCCGACCCCCGGCTGCGGCGTCCGGTCGGCGTCGGACTCCTCGCTGCGCAGCACGCCCAGCAGCCGGCGCATCTCGGCCAGCGACGCGCGGGCGGTGCCGGCGATGGCGGTGAACTCCTCCGCGGCCGCGGTCGGGATCCCGGGCACCCGGTACGGGGCGCTGGCCGCCTGCACGGCGATCACCGACATGTGGTGGGCGACCACGTCGTGCAGCTCGCGGGCGATCCGGGCCCGCTCCTCCAGCAGGGTGCGCCGCTCGCGCTCGGCCTCGCTGATGTGCTCCTGCTCGGCGAGCAGCCGACGGGCCTCGGCCCGCTCCCGCAAGGCCCCGCCGAGCACCAGGACCACACCGGTCAGGGCCACCGCCAGCACGCTGTTGTCGCCGCCGGGGTGGCCGAGTCCGGCCAGCGACAGGGCGAGGCCGGCGGCCGCGGTGACCAGCCAGACCGGGACGAGGACGCGCCGGGGCTCGCGCAGCGCGAGCGGCAGCATCAGCAGCAGGTAGCCGACCAGGCCGGTGGCCGGCCAGGGCAGGCTGGCCGAACCGCTGCCGAGGAGCAGGACGAGGACGGAACCCACCACGTCGGCGCCGCCGACCAGCCACCACGCGGGCAGCGGGCGGCTCACCGCGAGCAGCAGCGGGACGGTCTGGGCGACCGCCAGGGAGGCCGCGAGCCCCAGGCCGAGCCCGTAGTCGTGGTGCAGGACGTTGACCGCGCTGGGCAGCAGGGCGCAGACGGCGGCCGCCGCGAGCGCCAGGGGGAGGTGGCGGATCCAGCGGCGCGAGGCGTGGGCGAGCAGCGGGGTGTGGTCGGCGGACGGCTGGGTGAGCGGGGCGAGCAGGGCGGTCACGGCGCCACCCCGTCCCGACCCGGCGGGCGGCTTGATCATTCCGCCAGCCTAGGGCGGGGCGGGGCGGGCCCGGGCGCCGGGACCGGGTGGGGTGCCCAGGGCCCACGTACGCGGGGGCCGGGGCCGTGGTGGGGCCCGTGGTCAGGCCCTAGACCCGCCAGTCTCCGGCCAGGGCCGGGCCGAGCTGGTCGAAGTGACGCTCGATCAGGGCGATCATGCCCTCCGGGCCGGTGTCCTCCTGCTCGGCGCTCCAGGACAGGTGGGCGGCGCGCAGCACGCTGCCGAAGACGGCGGCGATCACGGTCGGGCGCAGGTCCTCGGCCGGGTCCAGCCCCTCCCGGGCCGCGATCACCTGGGCCACCACCCGCTCCTGTTCGGTGACCCGGCGCAGGTGGGCGGCGAGCAGGGTGGGGGTGTCCTCGATCATCTGCAGCAGCTCCAGCGCGCGGGTGACCGAGCCGGAGCCGGTCCGGGGCGGGGAGCCGAGGTCGCGCCAGGACGCCACGATCGCCGCCCGCATCGCCTGCAGCGGGCTCTCCTCGGCGGGTCGCCGGCGCAGCAGGTCGATGAAGTGGTCCTCGGCGTCGGCGAGCACGGCGAGCGCGACCTCGTCCTTGTTGGCGAAGTAGCGGAAGAAGGTGCGCTGGGAGACGTCCACGGCGGAGGCGATCTCGTCCACCGTCGTCCGGGCGAAGCCCTGGTCGAGGAAGAGCCGGTGGGCGGCGTCGATCAGGGCTTCCCGGGTCTGCCGCTTCTTGCGCTCGCGCAGGCCGGGGCCGCCGGCCGGGCCGCCGGGGCCACCGGCGCCGTCGGCGGGTGCGGTGGCGGCGGGCGGGGGCTGAGCGGCCATGGCGGGGCCTTCCGGACTGGGCTGCGGACGGGGGCAGGAGCACAACTGTAGCGGTCTGACAAATGTCAGTTGGGGTCACAAGTCAGTGTTTGCCGAATGACAGTCACTGACATAATCTCCCCGAGGTGGCGCCCGACAGGCCGGGTAACTCGTGGGGACGGGTGGGCCGGGGCGCCCCACCCATGCCTTTTTTCGCAGCCCCACGCCTCCGGAGGGCCCCAGATGAGCCAGTCCGTCGTCAAGAGCGCCCGGGCGGACCGTCCGCCGCAGCGCACGACACCGTCCGGGGGCGGCCTCCAGGGGCACCCCTGGCTGACCCTGCTGACCGTCGCGGTCGGCGTGATGATGGTCGCCCTGGACGGCACGATCGTCGCGATCGCCAACCCGGTCATCCAGGCCGACCTCAAGGCCGCGCCCTCCGAGATCCAGTGGGTGACCAGCGGCTACCTGCTGGCCCTCGCGGTCTTCCTGATCACCGCCGGCAAGATCGGTGACCGGTTCGGCCACAAGACCACCTTCCTGGTCGGCGCGGTCGGCTTCGCCGCCACCTCCGCCGCGATCGGCTTCGCCGGCGACATCCGGACGGTGATCGCCTTCCGCGTCCTCCAGGGCCTGTTCGGCGCGCTGCTCCAGCCCGCCGCGCTCGGCCTGCTGCGCGGCGCCTTCCCGGCCGAGCGGCTGAACATGGCGATCGGCATCTGGGGCGGGGTGATCGGCGCGTCCACCGCGGCCGGCCCGATCGTCGGCGGCCTGCTGGTCGAGCACGTCAACTGGGAGTCGGTGTTCTTCATCAACGTCCCGGTCGGCCTGATCGCGCTGGCCCTCGGGGTCTGGATCCTCAAGGACGTCCGGGCCGAGAAGGCCGCCAAGTCCTTCGACCTCCCCGGCATCGCGCTGCTCTCGGCGGCGATGTTCGCGCTGGTCTTCGGCATCATCAAGGCGCCCGAGTGGGGCTGGGGCGACGTCTCCACCCTGCTCTTCCTGGGCGGTGCGGTGGTCCTGATGACGGTCTTCGCGCTGTGGCAGCGGGTGGCCCGCGAGCCGCTGATCCCGCTCAGCCTGTTCCGGTCGCTGCCGCTGTCGGCCGGCACCCTGCTGATGGTGCTGATGGCCTTCTCGTTCTTCGGCGCGATCTTCTTCGTGACCTTCTACCTGCAGAACGTGCACGGGATGTCGCCGGTCCAGGCCGGCGTCCACCTGCTGCCGATGACCGGCATGATGATCGTCGGCTCGCCGCTGGCCGGCCTGGCGATCGGCAGGCTCGGCCCGCGGATCCCGATCGTGGCCGGCATGCTGATCACCACCGCCGCGATGTCCGGCATGTCCACCCTGGACGCCGGCTCGGGCAACGGCGTGATGTCGCTCTGGTTCGTGCTGATGGGCCTGGGCATCAGCCCGGTCATGGTCGGCGCCACCGAGGTCATCGTCGGCCACGCCCCGCTGGAGCTCTCCGGGGTGGCCGGCGGCCTGCAGCAGGCCGCGATGCAGGTCGGCGGCAGTCTGGGCACCGCGGTGCTGGGCGCGCTGATGGCCGCCGAGGTCACCGACGTCCTGCCGGGCAACTGGGCCGGGGCCGGCCTGCCGCCGGTCGAGGGCGCCCAGGCCGAGGGCCTCAAGCAGGCCGCCCAGCTCGGGATCGCCCCGCCCGCTCCGCCCGGCACCCCGCAGCAGGTGGTGGACGCGATGGCCGGCGCCGTCCACGACTCCTTCGTCAGCGGCATGTCGCTGGCCTTCGCGGTCGCCTCCGTGGTGGCCTTCGCCGCCGCGCTCCTCGGCCTGCTCACCCGGCGCGGCGCCACCGACGCCGGGCCGGCCGTCCACATCTGAACCCCGTCCGCGGACCGCGGCGGCCCCGGACCCGGCGAGGTCCGGGGCCGCCGCTCGTGCGCGACGGGCGCCGTCCCGTCGCCTCCCCGGAACGCCGAAGGCCGGGCCTCCCCGCGCGGGGGAGGCCCGGCCTTCCAGGTCGGCGGACCGTCAGGCGTCGCCGCCGGCGGCGCCCGGGTCGGCGGCCGCGACGTCCAGCAGCTGGTAGCGGTCGATCGCGTCCTTCAGCGCGCTGCGGTCGATCTTGCCCTGCTTGGCGAGCTCGGTGAGCACCGCCAGGACGACCGACTGCGCGTCGATGTGGAAGTAGCGACGGGCCGCACCGCGGGTGTCGGCGAAGCCGAAGCCGTCGGCGCCCAGCGACTGGTACTGGCCCGGCACCCAGCGCGAGATCTGGTCCGGCACCGCGCGCATCCAGTCGGAGACGGCGACGAACGGGCCCTCGGCGCCCTGGAGCTTCTGGGTCACGTACGGGACGCGCTCCGGCTCCTCGGGGTGCAGCAGGTTGAACTCCTCGGCCTCCACCGCGTCGCGGCGCAGCTCGTTCCAGGAGGTCGCGGACCAGACGTCGGCCTTGACGTTCCACTCCTCGGCGAGGATGCGCTGGGCCTCCAGGGCCCACGGCACCGCCACGCCGGAGGCGAGGATCTGGGCCGGGATCTGGCCGGCGGTGCCGGGCGCGTACCGGTGCAGACCCTTGAGGATGCCCTCGACGTCGACGTTCTCCGGCTCGGCCGGCATCTTGATCGGCTCGTTGTAGACGGTGAGGTAGTAGAACACGTCCTCGCCGTGCGGGTGCTGCTCGCTGGAGCCGTACATCCGCCGCAGACCGTCCTGGACGATGTGCGCGATCTCGAAGCCGTACGCCGGGTCGTACGCGACGACGCCCGGGTTGGTCGAGGCCAGCAGGTGCGAGTGGCCGTCGGCGTGCTGCAGGCCCTCACCGGTCAGCGTGGTCCGGCCGGCGGTGGCGCCGAGCACGAAGCCGCGGGCCAGCTGGTCGGCCATCTGCCAGAACTGGTCGCCGGTGCGCTGGAACCCGAACATCGAGTAGAAGACGTACACCGGGATCAGCGGCTCGCCGTGGGTCGCGTAGGACGAACCCGCGGCGATCAGCGAGGCGGTGCAGCCGGCCTCGGAGATGCCGTCGTGCAGCATCTGGCCGGTCGGCGACTCCTTGTACGCCAGCAGCAGCTCGCGGTCGACCGACTCGTAGGTCTGGCCCAGCGGGTTGTAGATCTTCGCCGACGGGAACAGCGAGTCCATGCCGAAGGTGCGGTACTCGTCCGGGGCGATCGGCACGAAGCGGTTGCCGATGCCCTTGTCGCGCATGAGGTCCTTGAGCAGCCGGACGAACGCCATGGTGGTGGCGATGGTCTGGTTGCCGGAGCCCTTCTTGACCGCCTTGTACGCGTCGTCGCCCGGCAGCTCCAGCTTGCGCGGCCGCACCTTGCGGGTCGGCACGTAGCCGCCCAGCTCCTGGCGGCGGTCGTGCATGTACTGGATCTCTTCGGAGTTGCGGCCCGGGTGGTAGTAGGGCGGGTAGCCCTCTTCGAGCTGCTTGTCCGTGATCGGCAGGTGCAGGCGGTCGCGGAAGCGCTTGAGGTCCTCGACCGTCAGCTTCTTCATCTGGTGGGTGGCGTTGCGGCCCTCGAAGTTCGGGCCGAGGGTCCAGCCCTTGACCGTCTGGGCGAGGATGACCGTCGGCTGGCCCTTGTGCTCGCGGGCCGCCTTGAACGCCGCGTAGATCTTGGCGTGGTCGTGGCCGCCGCGACCCAGGTGCTGGATCTGCTGGTCGGTCATGTTCTCGACCATCTTGCGCAGCCGCAGGTCACCGCCGAAGAAGTGCTCGCGGATGTACGCGCCGGTCTCGGTGGCGTAGGTCTGGAACTGGCCGTCCACCGTGGTGTTCAGCTTGTTCACCAGGACGCCGTCGCGGTCCTGGGCGAGCAGCGGGTCCCAGCTGCGGTCCCAGATCAGCTTGATCACGTTCCAGCCGGCGCCCCGGAACTGGGACTCCAGCTCCTGGATGATCTTGCCGTTGCCGCGGACCGGGCCGTCCAGACGCTGCAGGTTGCAGTTGACCACGAAGGTCAGGTTGTCGAGGCCCTCGCGCGCGGCGAGCGACAGCTGGCCGAGCGACTCGGGCTCGTCCATCTCGCCGTCGCCGAGGAAGGCGTAGACGTGCGAGTCGGAGGTGTCCTTGATGCCCCGGTGCTCCAGGTAGCGGTTCATCCGGGCCTGGTAGATCGCGCCGAGCGGGCCGAGGCCCATCGAGACGGTCGGGAACTCCCAGAAGTCCGGCATCAGCCGCGGGTGCGGGTAGCTGGACAGGCCGTACGGGAACTTGGACTTCTCCTGGCGGAAGGCGTCGAGCTGCTGCTCGGTGAGCCGGTCCAGGAGGAAGGCGCGGGCGTAGATGCCGGGGGAGGCGTGGCCCTGGAAGAAGATCTGGTCGCCGGACTCGCCCTCGGCGTCCTTGCCGCGGAAGAAGTAGTTGAAGCCGACGTCGTAGAGCGACGCGGAGGAGGCGAAGGTGGCGATGTGGCCGCCCACGCCGATGCCCGGGCGCTGGGCGCGCGAGACCATGACGGCCGCGTTCCAACGGGTGGCGTTGAGGACCTTGCGCTCGATCTCCTCGTTGCCGGGGAAGAAGGGCTCGTCCTTGGTGGCGATGGTGTTGACGTAGTCCGTGCTGCGCATCTCGGGCACGGCGACACGCTTCTCGCGGGCGCGCTCGATCAGCCGCAGCATCAGGTAGCGGGCGCGCTCGCGCCCCCGCTCGTCGATGGCCGCGTCAAGCGACTCCAGCCATTCCGCGGTCTCCTCGGGATCGAAGTCCGGGACCTGACTCGGAAGGCCGCCAATGATGATCGGGTTGCGATCGGATCCGGAAGCCACGCTGTTCCTTCACTGTCGGTCGATAGGTGTGTCGCGCCGCCTCCATCGTGCTACCGCGCTCGGAGATCCGTCATCTCTACCGACCGGTAACCGTTCCGCCTGGTGGGCGACCCGGTCTGGGGGCGTCCGGTGCAGGCGCTGTTGCCTGTGCCGTGCACCCCCGGGTGTTACGAAAAGAGGTGGTCCGACCTGGGTGCCCGGCCGTCCGATGGCGGACGGTCGGGGTGAGGGCCAACAGGAGACTCTACGCCCGCGCACGCGCGGACCCGAATGCCGTTCGCATCTCGGGCACGCGTACGGCCTGTGGACCAGGGTCACCCGAAGCATCCTTGTCCCATGCAGAGAAGGGCAAATCGGTGTGATTCCCGACACGTCGACCGGCGTGTCCCGCCGCGACACGTCAACCTTTGGAGGGGATCGGGGGTCGGGTACTTGCGCGAACCGCCGCGCCCGTGTGGACTACGGCCACAGCCTCGGCATGGACGCCGAGCCGAATACTGGAGGTTATTCCCGTGAGCGCGACCGCGGACCCCGCGGACAAGTCCAACCCGGCGCACCGTCTCGGTTTCGAGAAGGACCAGATCATCCAGGAGCTGGGGTACGACGAAGACACTGACCAGGAACTCCGCGAGGGCATCGAGGAGATCACCGGGACGGATCTCGTCGACGAGGACTACGACGACGTCGCCGACGCCGTCCTGCTGTGGCACCGCGACGACGACGGGGATCTCACCGACGCCCTCGTCGACGCCCTGGAATACCTGGCCGAGGGCGGCCTGATCTGGCTGCTGACGCCCAAGACCGGCCGCGACGGCCACATCGAGGCCTCCGACATCGCCGACGCGGCGCGGACCGCCGGCCTCTCGCAGACCAGCTCGATCGCGATCGCCAAGGACTGGGCCGCCACCCGCCTGGCGACCAAGGCGGCCAAGGGCGGCAAGCGCTGAGTACCTCGTGACGCCACCGGCCGGGCCCCGCTGGAGCTTCCTCCAGCGGGGCCCGGCCGTTTCGCCGGACCGGCTGGAGGCCCTGCCGGGGGCGGCGTTCGCCCAGGGCGAAAGCGGGCGTCCCGGAGGCCGGCGTCGTCACCCGTCCGGCCGAATCGGGGCGAACGGATGCGAGGATGGCGCTCGCCGCGCCCGCCGCGCGGCCCCGTCGCGTCAGAAAGGTCCCACCATGGCCATCGAGGTCGGTACCGAGGCTCCGGACTTCGAGCTGAAGAACCAGCACGGCGAGCTGGTCAAGCTCTCCGACTTCCGGGGCGAGAAGAACGTCGTCCTGGTCTTCTACCCGTTCTCCTTCACCGGCGTCTGCACCGGCGAGGTCTGCGCGATCCAGAAGGAACTGCCGCGGCTGCAGAACGACGACGTCCAGGTGCTCGGCGTCTCGAACGACTCGCCGTTCACCCAGCGGGTCTTCGCCGACCAGGAGGGCCTGGACTACCCGCTGCTCTCCGACTTCTGGCCGCACGGCGAGGTCTCCCGCGCCTACGGCGTCTTCAACGAGGAGAAGGGCTGCGCCGTCCGCGGCACCTTCGTGATCGACAAGGCCGGCGTGGTCCGCTGGAGCGTCGTCAACGACCTGCCGGACGCCCGTGACGAGCAGGAGTACCTGAAGGTCCTCGCCTCGCTCTGAGCCGTCGCACCGCCCCCGCGGGCCCGGCCCGGCTGAGATTCGAACAGCCACGCCGGGCCCGTTCCCTGCCCAGGACGGGAACCCGGCACTACGATCGGTCCGTTGGCTGGTCAGAGGCCCGGGGGCAACCGCCGCCGGAGCCTTGAACCGCACCACGGGGGCACCGGCGCGTGCCTCCCGATTCTTGGAGGACAAGTGGGTGTCAGCCTGAGCAAGGGCGGCAATGTCTCGCTCACCAAGGAGGCCCCCGGCCTGACCGCCGTGGTCGTCGGTCTTGGCTGGGACGTCCGAACCACCACCGGCACGGACTTCGACCTGGACGCCAGCGCCCTGCTCTGCAACGACCAGGGCAAGGTCGGCACGGACGGCAACTTCGTCTTCTTCAACAACCTGAAGAGCCCCGACGGCTCGGTCGAGCACACCGGCGACAACCTCACCGGTGAGGGCGAGGGCGACGACGAGCAGATCAAGGTCAACCTGGCCACCGTCCCGGCGGACGTGGCCAAGATCGTCTTCCCGGTGTCGATCTACGACGCCGAGAACCGGACCCAGAACTTCGGCCAGGTCCGCAACGCGTTCATCCGCGTGGTGAACCAGGCCGACAACAAGGAGCTGGCCCGGTACGACCTCTCCGAGGACGCCTCGACCGAGACCGCGATGGTCTTCGGCGAGCTCTACCGCAACGGCGCCGAGTGGAAGTTCCGCGCCATCGGCCAGGGCTACGCCTCCGGCCTGCGCGGCATCGCCCAGGACTTCGGCGTCAACGTCTGAGTCGGGCGCGGGCCCGGGCGGGCCTGACGGAGTACCACCGGCCGGGGCGGCCGCGGGCGCGAGACGCCGGCGGCCGCCCCGGCTCCTTGCTGGGCGGCTGCCGCCTCGGCCGGCTTGTTCTCGTGCGGGGTTGCGCCCGTCCCGGGTTCCGCCTCGGCCGGCTTGTTCTCGTGCGGGGCTGCGCCCGTCCCGGGTTCCGCCTCGGCCGGCTTGTTCCCGGGCCGGCTTCGTCCTGGGCCGGCGCACTGGAAGGATAGGAGTTCAGGAAGTTCAGCCGGCCGGAAGAGGCCGGGCGGGGCCGCGGGGGAATAGACCTGAGATGCGCCCCGGGAGGCAAAGGGAGGAAGGACAGCCATGAGTGTCACGCTCGCCAAGGGTGGAAACGTCTCGCTCACCAAGGCCGCGCCGAATCTGACGCAGGTGCAGATCGGCCTCGGCTGGGACGCCCGCTCGACCACGGGTGCGCCGTTCGACCTCGACGCCAGCGCGCTGCTCTGCGCGGGAGGGCGGGTGCTCGGCGACGAGTACTTCGTCTTCTACAACAACCTGAAGAGCCCCGAAGGCTCGGTGGAGCACCAGGGCGACAACCTCACCGGTGACGGCGAGGGCGACGACGAGGTCGTGCTGGTCAATCTGGAACTCGTCCCGCCGCAGGTGGACAAGGTGGTCTTCCCGGTGTCGATCTACGACGCCGAGTCGCGGCTGCAGAACTTCGGCCAGGTGCGCAACGCCTACATCCGGGTGGTCAACTCCCTGGACGGGCAGGAGATCGCGCGCTACGACCTGACGGAGGACGCGTCCAGCGAGACCGCGATGATCTTCGGCGAGCTGTACCGGTACGCGGGCGAGTGGAAGTTCCGCGCGGTGGGCCAGGGGTACGCCTCGGGCCTGCGCGGCATTGCTCTCGATTTCGGCGTAAACGTACAGTAAAGGCGCGATTCACCGTCCTTCGACGGTTCGACGCCATGAACTCGAAAGGTAACCACGTCCCGTGTTCCTCCGCACATTCGGCTGGTCATTCGCGATCACCGTCCTCGGGCTGATCGCAGCCAGCCTGCTCTGGGGAGCCGAAGGATTCGGCATCGTCCTGATCCTCTCGATCCTGGAGATCTCCCTGTCGTTCGACAACGCGGTGGTCAACGCCACGGTGTTGAAGCGGATGAACCCGTACTGGCAGAAGATCTTCCTCACCGTCGGCGTGCTGATCGCCGTCTTCGGCATGCGGCTCATCTTCCCGCTGCTGGTGGTCGGCCTCACCGCACACCTCAACCCCGCGACGGTCATCGACCTGGCGCTGCACTCGGACAAGACGTACGAGGGCATGACCTACGCCCAGTACCTGGAGGCCGCCAACCCGGCCATCGCGGCGTTCGGTGGCGTCTTCCTGCTGATGATCTTCCTCGACTTCATCTTCGAGGAGAAGGACTACAACTGGCTGGCCTGGATCGAGCGTCCGCTGGAGAAGGTCGGCAAGCTGGACGCCTTCTCGACGGTGGTCGCGCTGGTCTCGCTGCTGCTGGCGTCCAACTTCTTCGCCGGTGAGCACGCCGAGACGGTGCTGCTCGCCGGTGTGCTCGGCCTGGTCACCTACCTCTCCGTGAACGGGCTCTCCTCGGTCTTCGAGGCGGGCCTGGAGGAGGAGGCCGAGAAGGAGGAGGAGGCCGAGAAGAGCGGCAAGTCCATCGTCCAGGTCGGCGGCAAGGCCGCGTTCTTCCTCTTCATGTACCTGGAGGTCCTGGACGCGTCGTTCTCCTTCGACGGCGTGGTCGGCGCGTTCGCCATCTCCAGCGACATCTTCCAGATCACCCTGGGCCTCGGCATCGGCGCGATGTACATCCGCTCGCTGACCGTCTTCCTGGTCCGCAAGGGCACCCTGGACGACTACGTGTACCTGGAGCACGGCGCGCACTACGCGATCGGTGCGCTCTCGGTGATCCTGCTGGTGGGCATCGAGTACCACATCCCGGAGATCGTCACCGGCCTGATCGGCGTCGCCTTCATCGGCCTCGCGCTCGGCTCGTCGATCCTGCGCAACCGCCGCGAGGCCGCCTCGGGCGGCGAGGGCGGCGAGGAACGGGAGCTGGTGAGCAGCGGCAAGTAGTACCGGCCGCGGGCACCCGCGAACACGACGGAACGGCCGTCCCCCCGGAGTGGGGGGACGGCCGTTCCCGTTCCGTCCCGATCGAGCGGGTGCCGTCGGGCCGCGGCTAGCCGAGCTGCTGCTCGATGGCGCGCAGCTTGCGCTCCAGCGAGTCCAGCTTCGGCATCGACAGGGTGTCGTCCTCGACCGTCAGGTCGATGGCCGGGCTGCGGTAGGCCGAGGAGGACGACGACGAGGAGCCGGTGCCGCTGCCGCGGTACGACGACTCGTCGGCGGAGCCCGCGTACGAGGAACCAGAGGGGGAGGAGCCGGAGTACGAGGAGCCGGAGTAGGAGGAACCGACGGCGGCGCGCGGGCGGCGGCCGGTCTCCAGGACGCTCCGCGGGGCGGGCTCCAGAGAGGAGGAAGCGGTCTGGGCGGCGGTCTGGGTGGAAGAGTCGGCCGCGGAGGCTAGGGCAGGCTCCGTAGCGTTCGGGCCGTCGCCGGCGGCGGTCAGCGCGGGCACCTGGCGGCCGCCGCGCGCCCGGGCGAGCATGCCGCCCTGGCGGGAGATGGCCTTGAGCTCGGCGCGCTCGCGACGGTCGGCGGTCCGGGCGCGCAGCTTGGCGTCCAGCTTCGCCTGGCGCTCCTCGCGCACCTCCTCGACCGCCTCGTCCAGGCTGCGGACGTTCTCCAGCAGCATCAGCGACCAGGCGGCGTAGGTCTCGCGGGGAGCGCGCAGCCAGCGCACGATGCGGATCTGCGGCAGCGGGCGCGGCACCAGGCCCTGCTCGCGCAGCGCGGCCTTGCGGGTCTGCTTCAGCGCCCGGTCGAACAGGATCGCGGCCGAGATCGACATGCCGGAGAAGAACTGCGGGGCGCCGTCGTGCGACACGCCGCGCGGGGCGTGCACCCAGTTGAACCAGGCCGAGGCGATCGCGAACACCCAGACCAGCAGGCGCGAACCGAGCGCCGCGTCACCGTGGCTGGCCTCGCGCACGGCGAGCACCGAGCAGAACATCGCCGCGCCGTCCAGGCCGAACGGGACGAGGTACTCCCAGCCGTTGGACAGGCCCAGGTTCTCCTTGCCGAAGCCCACCAGGCCGTGGAACGAGAGCGCGGCCGCGACGCCAGCGCAGCAGAACAGCAGGACGTAGGAGGAGATCCCGTAGATCATCTCCTTGCGCCGGCGGCGCTCCTCGCTGCGCTCCCAGGAGTCGCCCGGCTCCTCGGTCTTGTTGTTGTTCTTGAAGCGCAGCGTCGCCACCAGGATGGCGGTGAACAGCAGGGCTGCGCCGCCGATGACGGTCCAGACCAGCTGTATGGAGGTCAGGTTCATTGCGGGTCGGGCCTCGGGTTTCCGCAGGGGACAGGTCACAGTGCGACACAAGCGGTCAGATCCGTCCCCGGTACCGGGCCTGACGGTGCGTCGGTGCTGTCGGCGCCCCCGTTGACACCCGGGGGAGGGGTGGACGGGACACCTGTGCGGCAAGACGATATCGCGTCCGAGGGGACGGCATGTTACGGGAGGGGAGCTTCGTCCTGCCAATCGACCTGCCGGTGCCGGTCGTTGTGCCCCGGTGTACGCCTTCGCGCCGCTGGTCCGTGCTGCTGGGTCGTTGCTGCTGGGTCATGCTGCTGGGGCGCGCTGATGGGTCATGCTGCTGGAGCGCGCTGATGGGTCGTGTTGCTGGGGCGCGCTGATGGGTCGTGTTGCTGGAGCGCGCTCCCCCTGGGGCATGCTCCAGGGGCGTGCTGCCGGTTCGTGCTCCTGGTTCGTGCTCCCGGTCCGTGCCGCGGGACGGTGTCCGGGGTGCGGTGGTGGGTAGGGGAAGGCCGGGCGCGGTGTACCGGCCGGGTGGCGGGATCCGGTGCCCGGTGGGCGGGTTCGCTACCCGACGGGCGGGCTGATGCCCGATCATGGAGCCGCGGACCCGTCGGACCTGCTGGCGGGGGCTGGGGGAGGACTGGGATGGCCTCGATTTGGGAGTACCTGCGCGGGGAGCGGAACACCCTCGACCCGGGCGGGCAACACAAGATCACGCTCACCAAGTCGGCCCCGCAGCACGCGATCACCGGAGCCGCCGCCACCACCGGGTACCTCTACGTCAACCTGCACTGGACCACCCGGATAGGAGCTCCGCGCCCGTCCGGCCGGGACACCCTCAAGCGCTGGTTCAGCCCGCGCATCCTCAGCCCGATGGAGCCGGACTCGCACCAGGGCGCGCAGGTCAACGTCGACCTCGACCTGGCCTGCATGTACGAACTCGCCGACGGCAGCCGGGGCGTGGTGCAGCCGCTCGGCGGCTACTTCGGCGATCTTCAGCGCGCGCCCTACGTCAAGCTCAGCGGGGACGACCAGTACGGGGCGCCGTCCGGCGAGACGATGTACGTCAACCTCGAGAAGAAGGAGCAGTTCAAGCGGCTGCTCGTCTTCGTCTACATCTACGACGGGACGCCCGCGTTCGAGCAGGCCAACGCGGTCGTGACGATCGTGCCGCAGACCGGTCCGCGGATCGAGATCAAGCTGGAGGAGCGCGCTCCGGCGGCGCGCTCCTGCGCGGTGGTGCTGATCGAGAACACCGGGGACAACACGCTGACGGTCCGCCGCGAGGTGCGGTACGTCAACGGGTTCCAGGCGGACATCGACCGGCTGTACGGCTTCGGGATGCAGTGGCAGCGCGGCTACAAGAACGCCTCGAAGCCGGAGTAGCCGCCGGGCGGGGGCTTCGGCCGCGTCAGCGCCCGGCTTCGGCCGGCTCCGGCGCCGCGGCGTCGGGTGGCGTTCGGCGGGGGGCGGCTTTCGGCGTCGGGCGGCTTGCGGGGTCGGGCAGTGTTCGGCGTCGGCGGCCTCAGCGCGGCTGGAACTGTGGGCCCTGCGGCGGCAGCGCGAACTCCTCGGCGGCGGCCGGGGGCTGGTGGGGCTGGTGCTGCTGCGGGTGTTGCGGGTGCGGGAGCTGGGGGCGCGGCTGCTGGGCCTGCGGGGCGGTGTTCGGCTGCGGGTAGCCGTAGCCGCCGGGCTGCTGGGTGTGCTGCGGCGGCGGATAGCCGTAGCCGTGGGCCGGCTGGTTCGCCTGCTGCTGCGGGTAGGGCTGCTGCTGCGGCTGCGGGTAGCCGTACCCCGGGCGGGGGGCCTGCGGCGGGTAGCCGTAGCCGCCCGGCTGGGGTTGCTGGGCCTGCGGGGCGGTGTTCGGCTGCGGGTAGCCGTACCCCGGCGGCGGGGTCGGCGGAGCCTGCGGCACCGGCGGCGTGGTCGGCGGCAGGGTGGGCGGGGACGTCGGCGGCGGGGGAGTGTTGGCGGGCAGGCCCGGCGCCGAGGCCTGGGCGGCGGCCGGCGCGGGCGTGGGCGTGGGCAGCGGGACGGCCGGGGCCAGCGTGAAGGTGCCCGGCTCGGGCCGTGCGGCCGGGCGCGGGTCCGGCAGGGCGGCGCGCGGGTCGGCGACGGGGGCCGACGTGGGCGGGTTCTGCGGGCCGGCGGGCTCGCCGGCCCGGGGCTCGGCCGTCTCGTCCTCGACGGTGATGCCGAAGTCGGTGGCCAGGCCGATCAGCCCGGAGGCGTACCCCTGGCCGACGGCCCGGAACTTCCACGCCCCCGCCCGGCGGTAGAGCTCGCCCGCGACCAGGGCGGTGACCTCGTCGGCCTCCGGGATGGCGAACTCGGCGAGCGCGGGCGCGCCCTCGCCGCCGGCCGCGTCGAAGATCAGCACCCGCAGCCCGGTCACCGAGCGGAACGAACCGCCCTCGGAGGAACCGGCCAGCACGACCCGGTCCACGTCGGCCGGCAGCTTGCCGAGCTCGGCCTCGATCGTGTCCGCGATCTCGGCGCCACCGGCGGTCTGCTGCTTGGGCAGGTGGCGCACCAACCCCGAGGGGTGGCGCGGCTGGTTGTAGAAGACGAAGTCGGCATCCGAACGAACCCTGCCGTCGGCGCCGAGCAGCAGCGCGGAAGCGTCCACGTCCGGCGCGCCGGGCGTCGCGCTCCAGCGCAGCACGGCGCGGACCGCCGCCACCGGCAGTGCGATGTTGGCGCCCTTGGCCATCACGTGCGTCATAGCCGACCATCCTGCCTGTTCGCCACCCCTTCGGACAACGTGACCGAAGGTGGCGAAACGGTAGGACTTTGCCAACGCTTGCGCTTTGTGAAGCGGAGGGTAACCTTCCGAGAATTCGATGTTTCGGAACCGGGTTCGGCCGGAAGTCGTCCGTACGATAGGCGGCCAGAAGGCCCCGGGGGGTTCGGCAGGGGGGTATCAGCAGCGCGCGCCCGGGAACCACCGCGCCCGGCGGGCCGGTTAAACCAGGGTGAGGACCGCACTCCGGGCCGGGTCCCGATCACCTCCGTTCCGACCACCGCACCTCGCATCGACCCCCGCGTCCCCGCCCCGAGTCCCTGCCCGCATCGCCGCCCGAACCGCCGCCCGCATCCCTGTACCGAGCTCCGCTCCGAACCCGCGTTCCCCCGTCACGCCGGCCCGGCGCCCGGCCGGTCCGAAGCCGACCCACCCCGCGTACCCGGGCACCGCAGCACCACCCGCCCGAGCCCCCACCGCCGCACACCCGAACCCGCCCGAGCACCCTGAACCCGCCCGAACGGCGGTCCGCAACCCCTGAGGAGAGCACCTTGCGCCATTTCGGCCACCTCGCCGACGACGTACGCGGCCGGCTCTTCCTCGAACAGCCCCGGGCCTTCTCCTCGGAGAGCGACGCGGCCGTGCTGGCCACCGCGCTCGGTGCGACCCTGTACAGCCCGGCCACCCGGCCGACGCTGCGCGCGGACATCCGGAAGCAGGCCGCCCGGGGCGTGGTCTCGATGGTGCTCTGCCTGGAGGACTCGATCGCCGACCACGAGGTGACCGCCGCGGAGGCCAACCTGGTCGCGCAACTCGGCGAGCTGTTCGCTGAGGCGGTGGGGGCTGAGGGGGTGGCCTCGACTGTTGGGGTGGCCGGGGCCGCTGCGGATGCCGGGGATGCCGGGGCTGCTGAGGGTGACGGGGCTGCCGAGGGTGACGGGGCTGCCGAGGGTGACGTGGTCGCTGAGGGTGTCGAGAGCAACACAATCTCCATCGATTACGCACAGGATCTTCCCCTCCTCTTCATCCGAGTGCGCACCGCCTCCCAGATCGGCGACCTCGCCCACCGGCTCGGCCCGGCGGTCCGGCTGCTCACCGGCTTCGTGCTGCCGAAATTCACCGACGAGAACGGCGCCGAGTACCTGGAGGCGCTCGCCGCCGCCGAGGCCGCCACCGGCCGACGGCTGTTCGCCATGCCCGTCCTCGAGTCCCCCGAACTGGCCCACCTGGAGACCCGCCGCGAGCAGCTCTTCGGCATCGCCCGGCTGCTGGACAAGTACCGCGAGCGCGTCCTCGCCGTCCGCCTCGGCGTCACCGACCTCTGCTCCGCGTACGGCCTGCGCCGTTCGCCCGACCTGACGGCGTACGACGTCGCCCTGGTCGCCGCGGTGATCGGGGACGTGGTCAACGTGCTCGGCCGGGCCGACGGCACCGGGTTCACCGTGACCGGGCCGGTCTGGGAGTACTTCCCGGTCCAGGAGCGGATGTTCAAGCCGCAGCTGCGCCGCACCCCGTTCGCCGAGGCGGAGCCCTCCGGGGAGGCGGTGCGGCAGCGGATCATCGAGCACGACCTGGACGGGCTGATCCGCGAGTTCGAGCTGGACCGGGCCAACGGCCTGCTCGGCAAGACCTGCATCCACCCCAGCCACGTCCCCGCCGTGCACGCCCTTTCGGTGGTCACGCACGAGGAGTACTCCGACGCCCGCGACATCCTCGACCGGGAACGCGGCGGCGGCGGGGTACTGCGCTCGGCGTACACCAACAAGATGAACGAGGCCAAGCCGCACCGGGCCTGGGCCGAGCGGGTGCTGCTGCGGGCCGAGGTGTTCGGGGTGGCCCGGGAGGACGTCAGCTTCGCGGAGCTGCTCTCGGCCTGCTTGTGCGGGTGAGGCGCCTGGACCGATTCCTCTGACTCGCCCTGTTCGCACCGGGGCCGCCTGACTCGCACCCCCGGCCCTCCGCACCGCGTGTACGACCCGCACTCGTTCGACCCGCGCCCGTTCGACCCGCACGACTCCGCACCATCGAAGGCAGGACCAGCAGTGACAGCACAGCAAGAGTGGACCGGCCGCTGGGTGGCCGACCGGGCCGGCGTCGGCCTGACCGGCTCGGACCGGCTCCCGGAACTGGTCGGCCTGGCCCTGCGCGAGAACCGCAAGCGCGCCCACCTGCTGGTCTCCACCGTGCTCGGCAAGCACGTCCCGCAGCGGCCGTCCGTGGTGCACGGCGCCGGCCTCGACCTCGGCCGCCGGGTGCGCGAACTGCTCGGCGAGGAGGCGGCCGCCCGGGCCGTCGTGCTCGGCTACGCCGAGACCGCGACCGGGCTCGGCCACAGCGTCGCCGACGGCCTGGACGCCCCTTACCTGCACTCCACCCGCCGCCCGGTGGCCGGTCTGACCCCGGTCGGCGGCTTCGAGGAGGAGCACTCGCACGCCACCTCCCACCTGCTGCTGCCCGCCGACCCCGCGCTGCTCGCCGGGGACGGCCCGCTGGTGCTGGTCGACGACGAGTTCTCCACCGGCAACACCGTCCTCAACACCATCCGCGAGCTGCACTCCCGCCACCCGCGCGACCACTACGTGGTGGTGGCCCTCGTCGACCTGCGGGACGACACCGACCGCCGCCGGCTGGCCGACACCGCCGCCGAACTCGGTACCCGGCTCGACCTCGTGGCCACCGCCAGTGGAGGCGTCGCGCTGCCCGCCGACATCCTGGACCGCGCCGAGCGCCTGATCGCCGAGGTCGGCCCGGCGCCGGAGCCGCCGTCCGCCCCGTCCGCCCCGCTGGTCCGGGTCGCCCTGGACTGGCCCGCCGGTCTGCCGGACGGCGGCCGGCACGGCTTCACCGCCGCGCACCGCGGTCAACTGGAGGCGCTGCTCCCGCAGTTGGCCGCGCAGCTGGCCGCGGCGCTGGACGGTGCCGGTAGCGGGGGCGACGGTAGCGGGGGTAGCGGTGGTAACGGTGGCGGCGACGACGGTGGCAACGGTGGCGGCGACGACGGTAGCAACGGTGGCGGCGGCTCCGATGACGACGGCCGGGTGCTGGTGCTCGGCTTCGAGGAGCTGATGTACGCGCCGCTGCGGCTGGCCGGCGCGCTCGCCGACCTCCTGCCGGACGGCGCCGAGCGGGTCCGCTACTCGACCACCACCCGCTCGCCCGTCCTCGCCGTGGACGACCCGGGCTACGCCATCCGCACCCGGCTCGCCTTCCCCGCCCACGACGACCCGGCGGACTCCGCCCCGCGCGAGCGCTTCGCCTACAACGTCGCCCCCGGTGCCGACCCGACGCGCCGCTTCGGCACCGTCGTGCTGGTGGTGGACGACGTCGCCGACACCCCCGCCCTGCACGAGGGCGAGCGGGCCCTGCTGACCCAGCTGCGCCGGGTCACCGACCGGGTGGTGCTCGCCGTGCTGCCCTCGCACCGGCCGTCCCCGCAGCCGGCTCCGGCGTCGGACCCGGCCTCGGCGTCGTCCCTGCAGTCGTCCCCGGTGTCGGACCCGTTGCCGTCCCTGCAGTCGTCCCCCGTGTCGGACCCGGCCTCGCCGGCGACGGCGTCCCCGCTGTCCGGCCGTTTGCCCAGCCCGCTTCGGGGGCCCGCGTTCTCCTCGTACCGCCCGGACGAGGTGGCCTGGCTGCTCAAGGACCTCTCCGACGTCCCGCTGGAGGCCCCCACCGAGGAGCGCGAGGAGGCCGTCCAGAACGGCGGCGCCCACTACGCCGAGTCGCTGCCGGTCGAGTACCAGCCCAGCCCCGAGTACCAGGAACTGTTCCACCAGGCCCTGCGGGTCTCCGCCCGCCGGATCGCCCTCGCGGTCGGCACCGTCGCCGAGACGCTCGTACGGGAGCGCGGTCGCGGCCTGGTGCTCGCCTCGCTGGCACGGGCCGGCACGCCGGTCGGCGTGCTGATCCGCCGCTGGCTCGCCTTCGCCCACGGCCTGGACACCCCGCACTACGCCGTCTCGATCATCCGCGGCCGGGGCATCGACCCCGTCGCCCTGCGCTACCTCGACGCCCACCACCACGCCCCCGACGTGGTGTTCGTCGACGGCTGGACCGGCAAGGGCGCGATCACCCGCGAACTCGCCGCGGCGCTGGAGGGATCGGCCTTCGACCCCGAGCTGGCCGTCCTCGCCGACCCCGGCCGCTGCGTCCGCACCTACGGCACCCGCGACGACTTCCTGATCCCGTCCGCCTGCCTCAACTCCACCGTCTCCGGCCTGATCTCGCGCACCGTGCTGCGTGCCGACCTGATCGGCCCGGACGACTTCCACGGCGCCAAGCACTACACCGACCTGGCCGGCGGGGACGTCTCCCAGGCCTTCCTGGACACCGTCACCGACCACTTCGCCGACGTCCGGGAGGAGGCCGCGGCCGCCGCCGGCCGGCTCGCCATCGAGGACCGGACCCCGGACTGGGCCGGCTGGGCGGCCGTCGAACGCATCAGCACCGAGTACGGCATCGACAACGTCAACCTGGTGAAGCCCGGCGTCGGCGAGACCACCCGGGTCATGCTGCGCCGCGTCCCCTGGCGGGTGCTGGCCCGCCGCGGCGCCGGCGCCGACCTCGACCACGTCCGTCTGCTCGCCGCCCAGCGCGGCGTTCCCGTCGAGGAGGTGGACGACCTGCCGTACTCGTGCGTCGGCCTGATCCACCCCCGCTACAGTCGGGGAGCGACCGGTGCCTCCGGCACGGCCGTCCTGGCGAAGGAGTCCTGAACCCGATGAGCGGTACCGGCAGCTTCCTGGTCGCGAGCGACCTCGACCGCACGCTGATCTACTCCAACCGGGCCCTCGCCCTCGACGTGCCCGACCGGCTCGCACCGCGGCTGCTCTCGGTCGAGGTGCACGACGGCAAGGCGCTGTCGTTCATGACCGAGCAGGCCGCCGCCCTGCTGGTCGAGCTCGCCCGCGAGGCCGTCCTCGTGCCCGCCACCACCCGGACCAGGACGCAGTACGAGCGGGTCAACCTGCCCGGCCCGACGCCCGGTTGGGTCCCCGCGTACGCGATCTGCAGCAACGGCGGGCGGCTGCTGGTGGACGGCGTGCCGGACGAGGACTGGCAGGCGGAGGTGGCCGGCCGGCTGACCGCCGCCGCGGCGCCGCTGGCCGAGGTGGTCGAGCACCTGGCGCTCTGCGCCGAACCGGAGTGGACGCACAAGCGGCGGGTCGCCGACGACCTCTTCGCCTACCTGGTGGTGGAGCGCGCCGGGCTGCCGGCCGGCTGGCTGGACGAGCTCACCGGCTGGTGCGCGGAGCGCGGCTGGAACGTCTCGCTGCAGGGCCGCAAGGTGTACGCGGTGCCGGCGCCGCTCAGCAAGAGCGCGGCGCTGGCGGAGGTCGAGCGGCGGGTCGGCGGGGCCACCGTGCTGGCGGCCGGCGACTCGCTGCTGGACGCCGACCTGCTGCTCGCCGCCGACGCCGCGTGGCGCCCCGGCCACGGCGAACTCGCCGACACCGGTTGGACGGCGCCCGGCGTCACCGCCCTCGACCAGGTGGGCGTGGCGGCGGGGGAGGAGATCGTCCGTCAGTTCCTGGCCCGGGTCCGCGGCGAGGTGGCGGCGGTGGACGCCGTCGCCGCCGGGTAGCGGCCGCCGGGTAGCGGCCGCCGGGAGGTGGGGGCCGGAGGTCGGGGGTCGGGGGTCGGAGGCCTGCGGGGGAGGTTCGCAGGGGCTCTGTCGGCGCGTCGGTCGGGGCCTCCGCTGGGGACGTCCGTGGGGACGTCCGTTGCGGGTGTCCGGGGGGTAGGTCCGCTGGGTGCGTCCGTGGGGAGGTCCGCTGGGGGCGTCCGGCGGGGACGCCCCCGGGGCTGTCGGCGCCTCAGCCGCAGCAGCCGCCCCCGCAGCAGCCGCCTCCGCCCCCGGACGGGGCCTGCCGCGGGGCGCCGCCGGACGCCGCGCCGGTGACGGCGACGGTCGACAGCAGCTTCACGGTGTCCTCGTGCCCCTGCGGGCACACCGCCGGGTCGTTGGCCTGCGCCATCGTGCGGCGGAGTTCGAAAGTGGCGCCGCAGGAGCGGCAGCGGAAGTCGTAACGTGGCATACCCGCAGGGTACCCAGCCTCAGGCGGCGGCAGCCCGGGCGGTGCTGCGGCGCTTCTCCCGGACGTAGAGCTGCTTGCGCACCCTGGCCACCACCGAGCCGTCCGCCGCCAGGACCTCGGTGTCGAACCACACCAGGGCCTTCTTGCCGTCCCGGGTGAGTTCGCGGATCTCGGCCAGCCGGTCGTCGGTGAGCACGAACTCGGCGAAGATGTCCCCGCGCCCGGGCGAGACGAAGCTGATCTCGGCGGCCGCGTCCCAGACCACGTACTCGCGGCCGAGGTTCTGCATCACCAGCAGCATCCAGAACGGGTCGGTCATCGCGAAATCGACCCGCCGAAGTGCGTGCCCACGTAGTTGCGGTTCAGCCGCCCCAGCCGGAGCCGGACCTTCGCGCGCCGGTAGTCGTCCGAGACGCCCAGCACCTTGATCCCGGCGAACAGGAACGGCGGCCAGAGGTTGATCCCGCGCCGGAACGTGCGGGCGGAGAGGTTGCGCTTACGAGCCATGGCGCGACTCTAGCCCACGAAGTTACTCGCGGGTAACCCTTCTTTTCCGCTGCTCCCGGGGACCGGCTCGTCCGGTGACCGCTGATGTCCCCCTACCGGCGACCGCCGTCACCTCCTCTACCGGTGACCGCCGATCTCCCCCTTTACCGGTGACCGCCGATCTCCCCCTCTACCGGTGATCACCGATCTCCCCTTTACCGGTGACCGCCGAGGTCCCCGCGGATCATCCCCACCACCTGGGCCGCCGTCTCCCGCACCCCCGCCAGCTCGGTCAGGAAGTGCCAGTAGTCGGGGTGCCGGCCGGCCGCCTCCAGCTCCGCCACCGCCCGGTCCAGCCGCCCGACCGCCGCGTCCAGCGGGCCGGCGTGCCGCGGGTCCGGGGCCTGTCGCCCCGCCATCGCCAGCCGCTGGGCGTCGCGCAGGGCGAACCGGGTGCGCTCGATCTCCCGGTTCGGGTCGTGCTGCACCTCGTTCAGCTGCCGCAGCCGCTCGTTCACGGCGACCACCGAGCCGTCCGCGCTGGCCAGCAGGGCGCGC
>NZ_JBHXTG010000072.1:0-47674 GCF_042677465.1 Kitasatospora sp. NPDC127111 | reverse complement strand
TCGTCCGACAACACCAACTCGGCCTTCGGCCGACCAGTCCGCACCATAGACCCAGTCTATATTTATGAATGAAATTCCAGACTCAGGACACTAGGCTGTGTGTCGAAAGTGGATCTGGTGCTGTGGATGATCACGGTTCATGGGTCGGGGAGGTCTCACGAACGAGCAGTGGGCGGTGCTGGAGCCGTTGTTGCCGAAGGGCACGAAGGCGGGCCGGCCACCTGTCTGGCCCGCAGGCAGGGTGACCTGCAGAAGGAACCGCCAGGCGGTGTGTTCACCGAACCCGAGGATCACGGACTGGGTCGCTCACGCGGCGGGTTCATCACCAAGTTGCGCCTGGCCGTCGAGCAGGGTCAGAAACCCATGTCGATCGTGATCACGGCCGGGCAGCGCGGCGACTCGCCGCAGTTCGAACCCGTGTCGGACAAGGTCCGCGTGCCCCGCATCGGTCCGGGACGGCCACGCGTCCCCCAACCGCGTGCGGGCCGACAAGGCGTACGCCTCCCGCAGGAACCGCGGCTACCTGCGCCGCCGCGGGATTCGCTGCACCATCCCGGACAAGGCCGACCAGGCCCGCAACCGCCGAAGGCTCGGTTCCCGCGGCGGCCGGCCGCCGCGCTTCGACCCGGCCGACTGCCGCGAGCGCCACGCGGTCGAGTGTGGGATCAACCGCCTCAAGAGGAACCGCGCTGTCGCCACGCGGTACGACAGGCTCGCCGTCCGCTACGAAGCGACAGTCCTGGTCGCGGCGATCAACGAGTGGCTGTCATCCTTCACTGAAAAGGCATCGGGGTCCACGGCAACGCCTCCCGCCAGCCCTGTCGATCGTGAGCCCAGTCCATCATCACCTTGGCGGTCGACTCTTCTGGGCCGAACACTTCATGGAGCCTTGGAACGTGGGCTTGGTAGTGCTTGTCTGCACTGCCTTCGCGGTACTCGGCCTGGTAGCTGAGGTCGTCGTTCAGGTACACCTGAATGTAATGCTGATCCACAGGCTCCAGATCGAGTCTTTCCAGGATCACAAACCGGTGCGACAGGTTCATCTCAGACAGCAGGTCGTGCAGAACCTCCTCGGTCGGATCGTCCACGGTACGACCGCCCGCTTCAACTACACGCAGCACTGGCTTTAGCATGCACGCGACTGTACCGACCCATAGGACTCAACTGCCCGGCCGTTCACAACCTCCCGAGGCAGAACACCTAGCCCGATGACGAGGCCGGCCGCGCCGCCCACCTTCCAGGAGAGGCAGCTGCGATCTTTGCCCAGGCGGACGAGCTCAACGCCCACATCGCTCGGTTCCTCGAACACTACGGGTAGGCTCGTAGGTATGGGAATTGACTGGGAGAACATACTCGGCGCAAGCGGTAACGGCCTCGACGATGCCTACGACCGCGCGGTCTCCGCGGCCATGTACAGCGATGACCCGGTGGAGGACCGTCGGCCACTCCCGGTCGGCGAAGAGCACGACGACACAGACGGCTTGCGCTGAACTCAGGAAACGCCCCGGCAAGCCGCGGCGTTTCGTCGTCAGGTCAGGGGTCAGTCAAGAGGCGGCCGAGCTCAACTCTGCGGCTCGATCGCCGCCTTCACCGAACTCGTCATCCCCGGCAACGGCACAGGTGACGGCCAGCACGACGGCACGGGGTGCTGGCCGAGCACCGAGGTCACGGCCTCGGCCGACGGATGAAGGCCGAGTCGATCCGACAGGCCCACAGGGACTGTCCGGACCTCGGTGACCTCCTGACCGACACCGCCGACAGCAACGCGCACATGCGACGGGTCCACGACGGTCTCGGCTACACACCCACGCACACGACACACCGGTATCAGCTCGACCTTTAGCAGAGAGCGGACAGGCCGGACCGGGACATCACCCCGCCCGGCCTGTCCGTGCTTTCGATACACGCCCTAACCCTTGACGGATCCGGCCAGCAGACCGCGCACGAAGTACCGCTGCAGGCCGAAGAAGACCGCCAGCGGGATGACGATCGACAGGAACGCCCCCGCGGTGAGCAGCTCCCAGCGTCCGCCGAAGGAGCCGGACAGCTGTGCGAGCCGGACGGTCATCGGCGCCACCTCCGGGGTGCCGCCGGCGAAGGTCAGCGCCACCAGCAGGTCGTTCCAGACCCAGAGGAACTGGAAGATGGCGAAGGAGGCCAGCGCCGGCGTGCACAGCGGCAGCACGATCGAGCGGAAGATCTTGAAGTGCGAGGCCCCGTCCACCACCGCCGCCTCCATCAGGTCGCGCGGCAGCTGGGCGATGAAGTTGTGCAGCAGGAAGATCGCCAGCGGCAGCGCGAACATGGTGTGCGCCAACCAGACCGGCGCGTAGGTGCCCTTGAGGTCCACCGCCGGGATCAGCGTCAGCGGGCCCAGGTGCGCGCCGCCGGAGAACAGCTTCAGCAGCGGGATCAGCGCCATCTGGATCGGCACCACCTGCAGCGCGAACACCACGAAGAACACCGTGTCGCTGCCCCGGAACCGCACCCAGGCCAGCCCGTACGCGGCCATCGCCGCCAGCACCAGCGGGAACAGCGTCGCCGGGACGCTGATCGCCAGCGAGTTCACCAGGAACGGCATCAGGCCGGTGGAGACGCCGGAGCCGCCCTCGAACAGCACCGTGTGGTAGTTGGAGAGGCCGAGGTCCGGGTGGAGGAGGACGTTCCACCAACCGTTCGCGGTGACGTCCTGCTTGGGGCGCAGCGAGGTGGCGAGCAGCCCGAGGGTGGGGACGGTCCACAGGACGGTCACCGCGATCACGAAGACCGAGGCGAGCGGGCTGCTGAAGGCCGCCCGGACCGGACCGCGCCCGGACCGCAGGCCCGCCGGCGGACGCGCACCCGCCTCACGCCGTGCACCCGCCTCACGCCGTGCACCCGCCTCACGCCGTGCGCCCGCCGAACGCCGTGCGCGCGCCGAACGGAGCACGCTCATCGCACCCCACGCTCCTTCCGCAGCTGGACGATGTTGTAGGCCACCAGCGGCAGCACCGCGAGGAAGAGGATCACCGCGAGCGCACTGCCCCGCCCGGTGTTGAACTGCACGAAGGACTGCGAGTACATCTCGTTGGCCAGCACCTGGGTGCCGAAGTTGCCGCCGGTCATGGTGCGGACGATGTCGAAGGCCTTCAGCGTGGTGATCATGACGGTGGTGAGCACCACCACCACGGTGGTGCGGATCATCGGCACGGTGACGTACCAGAACAGCCGCACCCCGCCCGCGCCGTCCAGCCGGGCGGCCTCGGTCACCTCGTCCGGGATGGCCTTGATCGCGGCCGAGAGCACCACCATCGCGAAGCCGGTCTGCACCCAGACCATCACCGCCATCAACAGGAAGGTGTTCAGCGGTTGGGAGAGCATCCAGTTCGGCGGGTGCTCCCAGCCCAGGGCGATCGCGAGCTGGCTGAGCAGGCCGATCTGCTGCTGCGAGGAGTCCCGGGACTCGTAGACGAACTTGAAGATGATCGAGGCGCCGACCAGCGAGATCGCCATCGGCATGAAGATCAGCGACTTGTAGACCGCCTGGCCGCGCATCCGGTCCACCAGCAGCGCCAGCACCAGGCCCAGTCCGGTCGCCGCCAGCGGCGCGACCACCAGCCAGAGCAGCGTGGTGACCAGGATCTTCTGCACCGAGTCGGTGCTGAACGCCCAGCCGAAGTTCTCGCCGCCGACGAACCGGCTGCTGTCGTCGTCGTACAGGCTCAGGTAGACGGTGCGCACCAGCGGGACGACCAGGCCGACCAGCAGCAGCACCACCGCCGGGCCGAGGAACACCCCGACGGCCAGCGGGCGGGCGAGCCGGCCGGAGGCCCGCCCGGCGACCAGGAAGACCAGCAGCAGGATGCCGAGGAAACCCGCGACGGCGCCGAAGGTGTTGCCGAACTTGACGGCCGCGTCGCCCCAGGCGCCGGCTGCCAGCGCGGCGCCGTCTGCGGGGGTGGAGCCGGATAGGGACATGGCGGTGCGTCCTCCCGTCCGGGAAAAAAAGGGGGAGCGGGCGGTGCGGGTGGGTGGCCCCGCACCGCCCTCGGCAGATGGTCCCTGACGACCGCGGCCGCTACTGCGGCCAGGCCGCGTCGATGTCGGCGGCGGTCTTCTGGACCGACTGGCCCTCGGCGAACCAGGCGGTCAGCGACTTCCACTCCTGCCCGGCACCGACCGCGGCCGGCATCAGGTCCGAACCGTCGAAGCGGAAGGTCGCCGCCGGATCGGTGAGCGCGTCGGCGGAGAGCCGGTCGATCGGGTCGGTGTACAGGCTCTTGTCCACGCCCTGGTTGGCGGAGACCCAGCCGCTCGCCGTCCTCACCCGGCTGCTCGCCCACTCCGGGCTGGACAGGTAGTTCTGCACCGCCTGCACCTCGGGCCGGCTCGCGAACGCCGTCAGGAACTCGCCGCCGCCCTCGACCGGGCTGGGCACCTGCGGACTCACCGCCGGCAGCCGGAACGCGAACACGTCGCCGTCCGGGCCGACCTTGGTCTCCTTCGGCCACTGCGCCTTGTAGAAGGACGCCTGCTGGAGCATGAAGCACTTGCCGGTGAGGATCGGCGCGCCCGCGTCCTGGAAGGTCGTGGTGGCGATCGACTTCACGTCACCGTAGCCGCCGTTGACCCAGGCCGGGTTCTGCATCCAGTCCGCGACGGTCTTCATCGCCGTGGTGATCTTCTCGTCGGAGAACTTCACCTTGTGGCTCACCCACTGGTCGTACACCTCACCGCCGTACGAGCCCAGCACCACCTCCTCCAGCCAGTCGGTGGCCGGCCAGCCGGTGGCCGTCCCGGAGGCGATGCCACCGCACCACGGCTTGCCGCCGCCCGCCTTGGCGATCCTGTCGCTGAGCGCCATCAGGTCGGCCCAGGTCTTCGGCACCTCGTAGCCGGCCTGCTTGAAGGCCTTCGGCGAGTACCAGACCAGCGACTTCATGTTGGCGCTCATCGGCGCCGCGTAGAAGGTGCCGTTCACCGAGCCGTAGGTCTTCCAGACCGGGCTCCACTTCGCCTGGTTGGCGACGGTCTGCTCGGGCGGCTTCACGACCTTGCCGCTCTTCACCATCTGCGCCAGCAGGCCCGGCTGCGGGATGATCGCGAAGTCCGGGGCGTTGCCGCCGGTCACCCGGACCGGCAGCTGCGACTCGAAGTCGTTGCTGCCCTCGTAACTGATCCGGATGCCGGTACAGGAACTGAATTCGGACCAGGACTTCTCCAGGTTGTCCGACTCCGGGCTGAGGATCGACGCGAACACCGTCACCGTGCTGCCCGAATGCCCGGCGTACGGCTGGTACTTGGCGCAGTCCCCGGCCAGCGTCCCGCCCCCGCCGCCCGAGCCGCCGCCGGAGCCGCCCGAACTGTTGGAACAGGCCGCGGTCAGCGCCAGCGCCGCCAGCAGGGCGGGCACCGCGACCAGCCGGCGGGACCGGGTGGCGGGCGGACTCGACGGCGGACTCGACGACGGCACGGTCGGGGTGGGGGTCAATGCGGTCCTCCTCGCCAGGGCGCCAGGCGCCGGCAGTACGACAGAACGACATTGCGCTGTACCGGAGATCGACATGGACGCGGCAGTGGCCGGTTTGACGACGTTAACGCAGCGGCCACCCCTCGCCAAGGTCCGCGTTCAACCTTCGCCCGCACGTGCCGCAGTTGTGACCCGCCGGTGCTCGGGACGTCCCGAACACCGGCGGTGCTCAGTACAGCCGGACCGGCAGCTCCCGCAGCGAGTTCACCACCAGCGACGGGCTCGGCCGCAGCTCCTCGTCCGGCACCGCCAGCGCCAGCCCCGGGAACCGCTCGAACAGCGCCGGCAGCGCCACCCCCGCCTCCAGCCGGGCCAGCGGCGACCCCGGGCAGACGTGCGGGCCGTGCCCGAAGGACAGGTGACGGATCGGATCCCGGGTGATGTCGAACAGCTCCGCCGTCACCCCGTGCTGCGCCGGGTCCCGGCCGATCGCGTTGTACGAGATCAGCACCGGCTCGCCCTTCGGGATCACCACCCCGCCGACCTCGACGTCCTCGGTGGTGAACCGGAACAGGAAGTTGCTGGTCGGCGGCGTCCAGCGGAGCGACTCCTCCACCACCGCGTCCCAGCCGACCTTGCCCGAGCGCACCAGCTCCAGCTGGTCCGGGTAGGCCAGCAGCGCCCGGACGGCGTTGCCGATCAGGTTGACCGTGGTCTCGTGGCCCGCCGCGATGATCACCCGCAGGGTGGCCGCCGCCTCCGCGTCGCTCAACGCCCCGCCTTCGGTGTCGGCCGCCAGCAGCACGCTGGCCAGGTCGTCACCGGGCACCGAACGGCGCTGCGCCACCAGGTCGTTGACGAAGGCGTTCAGCCCGGCGATGGTCGCCTGGATGCCCTCCGGGTTCGGCCGGATGCCGAAGAACCGCTCGTACAGGTCCCGCAGATGGCCGTGGTCGGACTCCGGGACGCCGAGCAGCGAGCAGATCACCGTCATCGGCAGCGGGAACGCGAACACCGTCTTGAGGTCCACCTCGCGCTCCCCCGCCGCCAGCGCGTCCAGCAGGCCGTGGGTGATCTCCTCCACGCGCGGACGCATCAGCTCCACCCGGCGCGGCGTGAACGCCTGCGCCACCAGCGCCCGCAGCCGCCGGTGCTCGGCGCCGTCGGTGGTCACCATGCTCGGACCGGGCACCGCCAGGCCGATCAGCGGCCAGGTCTTCGGCACCTCGCCGCGCTGGTAGGCCGCCCAGTGCGCGGCGTCCTTCACCAGCCGGGAGTCGGTCAGCAGGTCGCGCGCGGCCGCGTGCCGCGTCACCGCCCAGGCGGCGACGCCGCCGGGCAGCTCCACCGCCACCGCCGGGCCGGCGGCGCGCAGCAGCGCGCCCTCGGCCGCGTTGTCGCGTGCCAGCGGATCGAGGGCTATCGGGGCGCTCATTCGCACAACTCTCCTTGGGTTCCTGGTTCTTGAACAGACCTGGCTCGAACGGCCCGGACGTGAACGGCCCTGACGTGAACAGTCCTGGCGTGAACGGCCCCGACGTGAACGGCCCCGGACCGCCGGCGTTCCGGCCGGGACCGGATCGGGCCGGGCCCGGCCGGGGCCGGGCCGAATCGCCGGATCGCCGGATCGGCCGGATCAGCCCTGGTAGCCCGGAGTGAACGACACCGGCAGCGCCACCAGCCCGCGCACCCATGCCGACGGACGCCAGACCAGCGCGTGCTCGGCCACCGCCAGCCGCAGGTCCGGCAGCCGGTCCAGCAGCACCTCGATCGCCGTGGTCGCGATCACCTCGGCCGCCTCCTGCGCCGGGAACGGGCAGCCGTGCTCGCCGTACGAGTAACTCAGGTGCGCCCGGTTGCCCTCCGCCGGACTGCCGTCCGGCTGGCGCACCGACGGGTCCGCGTTCGCGCCCGCGAAGCCCAGCAGCACCATGTCCCCGGCGGCGATCCGCTGCCCGGCGAGCTGGGTGTCCCGGGTCGCCCAGCGGCCCGCGAAGATCTGCGTGGGCGTGTCCTCCCAGAGCGCCTCGTTCAGCGCCTGGCTGATGCTGCGCCGGCCGCCGGACAGCGAGGCCGCGAACCGCTCGTCCGTGAGCATCAGCCGCAGCGCGTTGGAGATCCAGTACGAGCTGGGCTGGTGGCCGGCGATCAGGATGACCCGCAGGTCGCGCATGATCTCGTCGTGCGACAGGCCCGCCTCGTGCTGCAGCATCCGCGAGGCGAGGTCCTCCCCCGGGTGCTCGGCCTTCTCCCGCACCAGCTCCAGCATCACGGCGAGCAGCCGCTGCGCCCCGGCGGGCGCGTCCGGACCGCCGTCCAGCATGGTCAGCAGGCCGTCGATCAGGACCGGCGCCTGCTCCTCGCTCAGCCCGAGCAGCCGGCACAGGACGAGCAGCGGCATCCGGTGCGCGTACTCGGCGACCAGGTCGGCCTCGCCGCGCCCGGCGAACTCGTCGATCAGCCGGTCGGCGATCTCCTCGGCGTGCTTGCGCAGCTCGTACGGGTCGACGGCGGCCAGCGCGTCGGTGACCGCCCGCGAGCGGCGCACGTGCTCCTCGCCCTCGGCGTACAGGATCGACGGCACCGGGGCCATCATCGGCTTGAGCGGCCAGTCCTCGGGGATGGTCTCCCAGGCGTTCCAGCGGGTGGAGTCGCGGCCGAACAGCTGCGGCTGACCGGTCACCAGCTGCAGCTCGCGGTAGCCGATCACCAGCCAGGCCGGGACGCCGCCGGCCAGCTCGACCGGCGCGACCGGGCCGTGGGCGGCCCGCAGCTCGCGGTAGAGCTGGGCCGGATCGGTCTGGAAGCGCGGCCCGTACAGCGGGGTGGCGCCGGCGTGCGCCGGGCAGCCCGGCGGCGGGGTGGCGGCGGGCTCGGTCACGGGGTGCTCTCCTCGTACGGGGACGGGTCGGTGATGCCTTCTGCCGCGAGCGGGCCGGCCGGGAACGGATCGGCCGGGAAGGGATCGGCCGGGAGCGCGGCACCCAGGGCGTCGGCACCGAGGGCGTCGGCACCCAGGGCGTCGGCACCGAGGGCCTCTGCGACGGCAGCCTCGGCGGCAGCCGCTTCCACCCGGGCGGTCAGGTGGCGGACCAGCTCGATCAGCACCTGCTTGCTCGACTCCCGGTCGCGCGCGTCGCAGTCCACCAGCGGGACGTCGGCGGGCAGGTCGAGCGCCTCCCGGACCTGCTCCAGGGTGTGGGTCGGCGCGCCGAAGTTGTTCCGGGCCACGATGAACGGCGTGCCGTGGTGCTCCAGCCGGTCGATCGCGTACCAGGACTCCTCCAGCCGCCGGGTGTCCACCAGGACGACCGCGCCGAGGGCGCCGCTGAACAGCCGGTCCCAGAGGAACCAGAAACGTTCCTGCCCCGGCGCACCGAACAGGTACAGCACCTGGCTGGCGGAGAGCGTGATCCGGCCGAAGTCGAACGCGACCGTGGTGGAGCGCTTGCCCCAGGCGCCCGAGGGGTCGTCGATCCCCTCGCCCGCCTTGGTCATGGTCTCCTCGGTGTTCAGCGGACGGATCTCGCTGACCGCGCCGACCAGGGTGGTCTTGCCGACGCCGAAGCCGCCGACCACGACGACCTTCAGCGCGTTGTCGGCGGTCCCGCGCAGGGGGGTGCGCCGGGCCGCCGGGGCGTCAGAGCCGTTGGAGTCCATGCAGCACCTGCTTCAGCGTGTCGAGATCGGGCAGCCGGGCCTTGTTGGGCGCGAACCGGGGGTGGCGGGCGGTGATCGCCCCGGTCTCCAGCAGGTCGCCGAGCAGGATCTTCACCGCCGAGACCGGCAGCGCCAGCTCGGCAGCGACCTCCACGACGGCGGTCGGCGCCTCGCACATCCGCAGGATGCGGACGTGCTCCGACTGCATGCCCGACGCCGGCTCCCGCTCGGCGACGATCAGGGTGACCAGGTCGAAGGCGTTCTCCGGGGACCGGCTGCGGCCCCGGGTGATGGTGTACAGGCGGTCCGGGTCGTCGTCACGGCCCGGTAGGACCGGCCGGCCGGTCATGCCCGGGCGCTCTCTCGCACCGACGGGTCCACGTCCTCGCGGGCCGGGGCACTGAGGTGGACGCCGATCTGCTCGATCAGGCCGTGCATGTTGTGGCCGACCACGCCCACGTCCGCGTCGTCGTCGGTCACCACGGCGAGGTGGGCGCCCTCGCCGGCCGCGACGATGCAGAGGATGCCGCCGTGGAACTCGGTCATCGACTGCCGCACCCCGCCGGTGCCGTCGCCGAACTCGATCGAGGCGCCGTGCGCCAGGCTCTGCAGGCCGGAGGAGATCGCGGCCAGCTGGTCCGCCTGGTCGGTGCTGAGGCCCGCGGTGTGGCAGAGCTTCAGTCCGTCGGCGGAGAGCACCAGGGCGTGCCGGGTGCCGGGGGTGGCCGTCAGCAGGTTTTCCAACAGCCAGTCGAGGTCGCGATCGGTGGCGCTGCTCATGGGGAGTCCTTACTCGGTGACGGGGGAAGCGTCGGGCGTGGTGTCCGTGGTCGGTGCGTCGCCGCTCTTCGCCTGCTGGGCGGCGCGGCGGAAGGCGCCCAGCCGGGCCGCGGCGGTGGCGGCGTCGGCACGGGCGGGCTTGGCGGCGGGGGCCGCCGGGGCTGCGGTGGCGAGCGTCTGGCCGCGGCGGCGCTGCGGCAGACCGCTCTCGGTGACCGGCACCGGCGCCGCGGGTCGGACCGCCGGGGCCGGGGCCGCGGCGGTGGCCGGGGCCGCTGTGGCGGTCGGGGTCGCCACGGCGGTCGGGGTCGCCGCGGCGGTCGGGGTGGTCGGGATGGCCGCGGCGGGCGCCGGGGCTTCGGGTACGGCGGGCGCCGGGCGCGCGGGGGTGAGCGCCGCCGCCGGCGCGGAGGTGGGCGCGGGCGTCAGCGCCGGGCGCGCGGGAGCCGGCCCGGTCGTCCGCACCGGCGCGGGGGCGGGCGCGGGCTCCGGCGCGGGGTGCGTCACCAGCTGCTGCGGGATCAGCATCACCACCCCGGTACCGCCGCGCGCCGACGGCCGGAAGGAGATCTGCAGGCCGTGCTTGCGGGCCAGCGAGCCGACCACCGCGAGGCCCAGCCGGGTGCCCGCCGAGAGCGTGGCGAGGTCCAGCGGCTCGGCGGAGACGGCCCGCTCGGCCCGCCGCAGCCAGCTCTCGCTCAGACCCAGACCGCTGTCCTCGACGGAGACCGCCAGTCCGGCCGGCACCTCCTCGACGTAGACGTGCACCTCGGAGGGCGGGGCGGAGAAGTTGGTGGCGTTGTCCAGCAGTTCGGCCAGCGCGTGCATCACGCCCTCGGCCGCGAACCCGGCCACGGCGGCGGTGCTGGCGTTGTGCAGCCGGACCCGCTGGTACGCGCCGATCCGGCCGAGCGCGCCGCGCAGGACCGACTCCACCGCGATCGGCTTGGCCCACCGCCGACCCGACCGGGCGCCGGTCAGCACCGCGATGCTGTCGGCCATCCGGCCCGCCTGCGCGGTGGAGTGGTCCAGCCGCAGCAGGTCGCCGAGGACCTCCTCGTCGTGCCGGTGCTGCATCTCGCGCAGCTCGGCGTGCATGCTCGTGGCCAGCGCCTGCACCCGCCCGGCGGCGGTCGCGCAGACCGCGAGGGCGGCGGCCCGCAGCCGCTCGCCGCGGCCGACCTCCTCGGCGACGGCGCGCAGCAGCGCGTACTGCGGGTGCTTGCGGTGAGCGGCCAGCGCGCTGTCGACGGACGCGCCGTCACGGAGCTTCCGCACCACCCCGGGCAGCACCTCGTCGGCCAGCCGGTCCAGCTCCTCCCGCCGCGCGCGCTCCGCCTCGACCTCGGCCTGCGCCTGGGCCAGGTCGCCGCGGGCCACGTCGAACGCGGACTCGGCCCGCGCCCGCAACGTCCGGTCGGCGTCACGCTCGGCCTCCGCCGCGGCCGCCCGGGCCAGCGCGGCCTTCTCGGCCTGCTCGGCGGTGCCGGCCCGGACGAGCGCCGCCCTGACCTCCTCGTCCTTCGCGGCGAGCTGCTCGGTCAGCCGGCGGGCGCGCTCGGTGGTGCTCGACGCCAGGCCGACCGCGATCAGCCAGAGCACCGTCACCGCACCGACCGCGACGGCGGTCAGCGGCTGGTGGGCCGCCACGGCCCGGCCGAACGCGGCCGGGGCGACGACCACCGTCAGGAGCACGGCGGCCGCCGTGACGACCACGGTGCGCGCGGCGGGCCGTCGGGCCGGCCCGCCCTCGGGGCTGGTGCGTTCTGTCATCGGTGCGGTCCTCGGCAGCGGCGGGCGTCGACGGGCGGACGCCGACAGCGGGGGCGGGCGAATGCGCGACCGCCCGGCTGACGTGGTGAAACGTCTCCGGGCGGCTGATCGGTTCACGCTTTCGGCCGATCATATCCATTCAGCTTTTCGCCTCAACCGGCGAGTTGACGGTCAGTCTCCGCCGTTCACGCTTCGTGCACCGAACCGCGACCAGCCCGCCGCACCAGGCTCAGTCCAACCGGGCCTCCACCGCCCCGCGCAGCGCCGCGAAGTCCAACCCGTGGTCGGCGACGACCCGTGCCCCGAGACCCTCACCCTCCCGGAGCACCCCGAGCACCAGGTGCCCGACCCCGATCCGGCCGGACTTCAGCCGCAACGACTCCCGCAACGACAGCTCCAGCACCTTCCTCGCCCGCGCCGTGAACGGGCTGCGCCGCCCCTTCGGCTCGGACCGGAACCAGCCGCGCCGCCGCGACCCCGGCTCCTCCTCCGGCGCGGCGTCCAGGGCCCCCTCACCGAAGACCGACTCCACCGCCTCCCGCACCGCGTCCAGGTCCACCCCGATCGCCGCCAGCGCCTGCGCGTCGTCCCCCTCCCCCAGCAGCCGCCGCACCGCCCGACGGGCGGTCTCGTGGTCCAGGCCCGCATCGACCAGCACCGCCGCCGCCGGCTCCTCCGGCTCCGCCAGGACCGCCAGCAACAGGTGCTCCGTCCCGACGTACCCGTGCCGCAGCTCGGCCGCCTCCTGCTGCGCCCGCATCACCACGCGCCGCGCACCATCGGTGAAACGCTCGAACATCACTCGCCCTCCGTCCCCGTCCCGGATTCCCCGGCCCCTCGCCTCGCGTACTTCTTGTGCACCGCCTGCCGGCTCACCCCGAGGCAGATCGCGATGTCCTGCCACGACCAGCCCTGCTGCCGCGCGTTGCCCACCTGCAACCCCTCCAGCCGGTCCGCCAGATCACGCAACGCCCGGACCGCCCGGAGCCCCACCGCCGGATCCCGACTCCCCGCCGCCGCCGCAAGCTCCCTGCCCTCACTCATGCTGTCAACTTAGGTTGACATCCCCTCTCCTGTCAACCCTGGTTGACACCACGGGTGCGAAGAAGGCGGGGCGAGGACACGCAAGTCCTCGCCCCGCCTCAGCGGTGGATCACCGCCCGGGAGTCACCACCCGGGATACTGGCGCAGAGTACTTATTCCTGGCGTGCCGTATTCCCAGCCTCACCCGCAGTTCGAGCGCGTCGTCGAGGCCCAGGCCAGGGGCAGCCGAGCTGGTCGGCAAACTCCTTCGAACCTCCGCAGACCTCAGCGACCTCGCGGGGTTCCTCGGCCGTGAGACTCGCCTCAAGGTGTTCGGCCTGGTCAGCCGGGTCGTCTCCGGAGACCGGAATGGTCATCCTGAACTGAAGCCAGGGGCGGTCTGCCCTGATCGCGGAGCGGCCGGGGTGGAACAGGAAGATGGTGATCTGGTCAGGTTCCCAGGGCCAGGCGGAGACGGCGCCCAGCTCGCAGTCCCACGTCGTCAACCAGTCGGTGTGCTCCCGGAGCCGCTGTTCCAGCAGTCTGGCGACCGTTCGGGCTGGCCACTCCCAGCTGTGGTCCGTCGTGGCCCGGTGGACCTCTGCCTCGTACTCATCGGCGTCGAACCGGAACTCTGGGAGATTGACCTCCTCGGCATCCGGGTTGCGCCAACCGCTCCAGACCACTTGCTGCCCTTCGCGCCTGATTGTCACGTAGACAGCACCGCAGCATCCTTCGGTGCACCCAGCCTCAGCTAGCCGAACCTCACGAGGGACGTTGGTCGCATTCAGCGGCGCGTTCGGGCCCAACAGGCAGCGAGGGTCCTCTGCGGAGCCCTCATCGAACACGTCGGTCAGGATGTCTCGTCCGTCGACGATCGGTCGGCATTCCACGCTGGCCCTGGTTCCAAGAGGAGGCACGACGATGCGCAGGGACATCCGATGCGGTTGTGTAGTCACTGCCTGATTTTGTCGGGTCATATGGGAGCCACTGCTCCGGTGTGAATGAGAGCCGGGTCTAGGCCGTTCGTGGCGATGGTGTACTCGACCGTGGCGGGTGTTCTTCGGCGAGTTCGGGAGCCAGTCCGGCGAGATTGGGAGCCACTGATCGGGTGACCTGGTGGGCGTGGGCGGAGTGTCCGCAGGGGCTCGGGTGGGGGGGTCGGTAGCTTGTGATCGCAGGCCCGGGTCGCCTCCCTGACAAGTCGCGGCCAGGGCCTCGCTTCAGACCGGTGTTCGGCGCCAGCTGAACCCCCGACAGGGCTGTTGTCGGTTGGCTGCGGTTTACTCACCGTTGTGGACACAGCGGAAACGTGGATCGAGAAGCTCGCAGCCGTCACAGGCTGGGAGACCACGAGGACCAGGACGATCGACTGGCCCTCGGTGGAGTCGCGACTCGGCACTCCTCTACCGACCGACTACAAACTCTTGGCGGAGCGCTTCGGCTCCGGCGAGTTCACCGAGTATCTGTGGTTCTCGACGCCCGACTCGCCGAGCCCCCATCACGATCTGATCGAAGACGCCAAATGGCTTGGCGATCAGGCCCTTGCCACCCCCCGGATCAGCGAGCTCTATCGCCCCTACCTGGTCTTCCCTGCCGCCGGTGGCCTGCTCAAGTGGGGCGACTCCGTCCAGGCTGACCAGTTCTACTGGTTGACCGAATCTGCCGATCCTGACGAGTGGCCGATTCTCGCCCAAGCACATGAGGACGTCGACGAATGGGAACGCTTCGACGGCTCCACCAGCGAGTTCATATACCGGATCCTTACGGACCCCCAGCAGCCCTGCTCAATAGCGATGTTCTTCGAAGCTCACGCCTTCAAGTCGTTTGAGCAGATCAGCGAACCCGACAGCGAGTGGGACGCCGATCCGCATTGGTAGGTTCTCGGACGAATGGGGTCCAGCTCTCCGTGCTGCTGGCGGCGTGTCAGTTCGGGGTGGGGAAGAGAGATTCTTGGGTGGCCTGGTAGCGGTAGGACTCGGTGCCGGTCTGGATCAGGGTGCAGCGGAAGGTGATCCGGTCGGCGATGGCCGCGCAGAGGCGGGCGTCGCCGAAGGTCTTGTCCCACTCGGTGAAGGGTGAGTTCGTGGCGACGGCAGTGGCCTTGCGCTCCTCGCGCTCGGTGAAGATCTGGAACAGCAGCTTCGCGCCCTTGCGGTCCAGGTTCAGGTAGCCGAACTCGTCCAGGCACAAAAGATCGATCTTGCTGTAGCGGGCGATCACCGAGGACAGCCGACGGCTCGCGTCGGCCTCGGCGAGCTCGTTCACCAGCGCGCTGGTGGTGGTGTAGCGCACCGACAGGCCGGTCTCGGCGATCGCGGTGCCGATGCCGATCAGCAGGTGGGACTTGCCGGTGCCGGAGTCGCCGATCAGCACCAGCGGCCGCCCCTCACGGACCCAGGTCGGGGACTTCAGGTCCGCCACGACCTCCGGGGTGACGTTCGGGTTCTTCTCGAAGTCGAAGTCCTCCAACCGCTTGGGCCGCGGAAATCGGGCCAGCCGCAGCAGCCGCTGCTGGCGGCGAAGGTCCCGGTCGGCGAGTTCGACCTGCAGCAGGTCCAGCAGGAACTGCTTGTAGGTGGCCTGCTCGCGCCGGGCGGTGCCCGCCAGGTCGATGAACCGCTCGCGGAACGCCGGCAGGCGAAGCTCGCGGCATGCCTCGTCGATGAGCATGTCCTCCGGGTCACCGGGCAGCGACATCCTGCGGCCGGGGACCTTGCCGGTGTCCTGCTCGTCGTCCTGGTCGGTGACGGTGATGGTCGGCCTCATGCGCCATGGCCTTTCTGCGTCTGGCTGTCGCGGCTGGCGACCGGGCTCAGCAGCCGGTCGTACTTGCTCATGTCGGGCAGTGCCGGCCGCGGGTCGGGCGGCAGGCGGCGCGCGTGCAGGGAGATCACCTGGGCCCCGGCCGCGGGCGCGTCTGCGGCCGCCTTGTCGGCGTCGGCCAGGAGCTCGGCGTCGTCTGCGTCGGTGCCCTCCATCGCCTTGCGGGCCTCGATCGCGACCATGTCGGTGGAGACCGACCCGACCCGCAGGCAGGTCTCCATCGCCGCCACCAGTGCCTCCGGCGGGAGCTGGCGGTGCAACAGCAGCACCTCGATCAGCATCCTGGTGCCCTCGCGGTCACCGGCCCTGGTCTTCGCCGCCGCCCAGAACGCCTCGTGGACCTTGGTGAAGCCGCCCTCCGCGCGGGCCTGCGCCAGCGCGGAGGCCCCGGCGAACGCGCCGGGCTTGGCCAGCAGGATCTCCAGGTAGTGGTCCAGGAAGTCGTGGTAGGTGTAGCGGCGCGTCAGCCGCGGGTGCCGGGCGACGACCTTGCGTCCGTCGAACACCCACAACTCGTTCGCCCGCAGCTTGACGCGCACCCTGGTGCCGATGAACTTCGCCGGCACCGAGTAGTAGCACTGCCGCACCGTGATCCGGGAGTTCCGCGCGACAACGGGGGTCAGGTCGATCCCGCAGTCATAGTCGTCCACTGGCAGCGGCCGCAGCCGGTCCCGCTCGGCCTCGAAGTCGAACCCGATCGACGTCGGCCGGCCGTGGATGTGCCGGGCGTCCTCCGCGATGTCGATCGCGGCCAGCCGCTCGTTCAGCTCCGCCAACGAGTCGACCACGGGTGGCGGGACCAGGTGCTTGCGGCGGAACCGGCCGCCCTCGTGCTCCACCCCGCCCTTCTCGTGGGCGCCGTCCTCACCGGGCGCGCAGTAGAACGCCGAGAACTGATACCAGGACTTGAACGACGCCCACCGCGCCGACTCCAACCTGGAGCGCCCGAACAGCACCTGCTTGACCGCCGGCTTCAGGTTGTCGTACCGGATGTGCACCGACGGCACCCCGCTCAGCACCGTGAACGCCTCCAGGTGCCCTTCGAGGAAGGCCTCCTGGGACGCGGTCGCATAGACCCGGTGCACCGCTTTGCCCGAGTAGGAAAGCCGCAGCGTGAACAGCACGCACTTGCGCCGCTGCCCGGCCAGGTCCAGCCAGAAGTCCGCGAAGTCGACCTCCGCCTCTTCGCCCGGCCTCTTCGCCTGCGGCACCATCCCGTCCAGGTGCCGGCGTCCCTCCAGCGCCTCCGCGCGGATCTCCGGACGCCGCTTGGACACGTAGTCCCAGACCGTGGTGGGACGGGCCTGCTCGAAGTCGTGCTCCGCGGCCAGACGCTCGATGATTCGCGGGATCGTGTGCTTCTGCTTCGCCGGAGCGTCCAGGTCCTCGCGCAGCATCGCGTCGATGAAGCCCTTCACCGGCTCCAGCACGCTCTTGCGCGGCGGCGGCGACTTGCGCTTCGGCGGCACCGGCGACTCCAACGCCTTCTTCACCGTGTTCCGCGACACCTTGAACCGCACCGCGAGCTCCCGCCCGGACAGCCCCTGCTCACGCTTGGCCCGGCGGATCCTCTCGAACAGCCACTCACGTGACCTGTGCACCAGCGGTCTCCCTGACCTGGACCGTGATCAACAGGCACAGCGTGACGGCCGAACAGCCCAAGCCCCCACGATTACTCCAAAAGCGGCATGTTCCACACCATCACACCAACTGGCTCCCGATCTCGCCGGAGAACGACTGGCTCCCCAACAGACCGAAGCCGTGGCTCTACTTCACCCCGGTAAAAACACACTGCCTGATGGTCTCGGAGTCAACAGCAGTTGTCAGTCGCGTTTCTGCTTGGGGAGGAGAGTGCCTCCGGCTTGGGTTTAGCCCTACCCGGACTTGTCTGGATGTTACGGGCCCGGGCGGCCAGGTAGTCGGCCCAGGAGGTCTTGGCGAACCCGGCCCAGCGGACGGCCGTGTTGGGGTGAAGTCCGAGAATGCTCGCGAGGACCGGTGCGGGCAGATCACCGGAGAGGGCGACCAGGGCTGCACTCCTGGCCGGTCTGGTGTCGATGCCGTGGGACAGGAGTTTCGAGCTGAGCCCGGTCTGTGAGATGGGGCGGCCGGGGACGAGGCCAGGGAAGAGCCAGGGCTCGCCGCGGTAGTTCGGGCAAGAGCGGCCCGGGTATGGGGTGCTTCGGCCAACTGGTGCAGGAGCTTGGCGAGCCGGGGCGGCAGCAGGATCGGGTGCTGGTCGATGGTGAGGTAGCTGTTGCCGTCACCGCGGGTGAGTTGGGTCGCGGCCAGGTGCCGGACGTGGGAGGCATGCAGACCGAAAAGGAGGATCAATGCGCCGGCGGCGGCCCGAGTGTCTAGGGCCATGGTCGAGTCGGTCAGGCACCGTTTCAGCAGCTGCCAGCGGTCGTCTTCGTCCATCATCTGGCTGGGCTGTTGACGTGGAATGGAAGGAACCGCGAGTTTCCCGGCGAGGTCGCGGCCTGCGGTCCAGGATAGGAAGTAGCGGATCGCGTAGGTGCGGGTGTTGCCTTCATCGAGCCAGTGGTCGAGGTCTTCTTGCTGGAGTTCGCCCAGCGCGATGCCGTGCTCGTCGAGCCAGGCGAGGAACTCCAACGCCACCAGGACACGGGTGCGAAGGAACGAACCTGGCTCGGCTGGGCGGCGACGCTGGGCGGCACGTCGTCGGGCCCGTCGCAACAAGTGCCAGTGCGCGTAAGGACGGACCAGCTGGACGTGGCCGGCGGGCCGGTCGACGAGGACAGTGTCCAGCCAGGCAGGGATGCGGTCGAGTTCCTCATCTCGCTCTGGGAGGGCGCCAAGGTGCACAAGGGCGTGACGGACGTAATGCAGGTGTCGACTGGGCGGTAGCTGGTCGAGACGCTGGTGCGTGATCGGTTCGCCGGAGGCGGCCAAGCCGAGGAGCAGGGCGGCGTTCGGGCTGTGCTTGAGCCACTGCAGGACGCTTCGAGGATGATCGGCCAAGGCAAGAGCGTCACTCAGCGGCTGTAGCTGTGCAGGAATGTGCCCCTCGGGGCCGGACAACAGCTGCTGGAGGCGTTCTGCGAGCACGCAGCGGGCGCACTGGCAGTCGGCGTAGGTCCGGCCGCCGAGCCCGCAGGTGCGGCAGGTGTAGTCGAAGGAAGTGCCAGAGCAGGCTCCACAGACCCCTGTGCCGTCTTCGGCGATGCCGATCAGCGGCTGGTGACGGCCGCATCCCGAGCAGGTCGTCGGTGTATCCAGCACGATGGTGTAGCAGGTCGAGCAGACCGGTCCGATCGGCCAGTGGGCGTGGACGCGGCGGGTCCGCCCGCAGCGGCAGCATTCCTGGGTTGGCCCCGGGCGGCAAGGCTGGCAGACCCATGCCCCGCCCCTTCCGCGCTGGCAGGGGCGTGCTTCCCCGCAGGTGGAGCAGGTCTTGGTTGGCCCGTTGTAGCACTCCGCGCAGATGTCCGGCCGTGATCTGGAGGCCCTGTGGGCGATGCGCCGGACCTGTCCGCAGCGGCCGCATTCCCGGGTGGGCTTCTGCTTCTGGTGGTGGCAAGAAGCACAAAGTGGCCCCCCGGAGCCGTTCGACTTGGCCGGACCGACGGTTCCGCAGCTGACGCAAATGTGCTGCGGGCGAGACCAACAGGCCGTGCAGAGTGGCGAGTTGTCCGATTTCCGGGTCACGGGCATGCGGAGCTGGCCGCAAGCGGCGCGCTTTTCGACGACGTTAGGGTCAACGCTGTAACAGGAGTAGCAAATGCGACCGTCGGACCGTCGGGCGGCGAGCCGGGTGCCACTGCGGCCGCATCGGTCGCAGGTGCCCTTGTTGGCGCGCGCGAAGCAGTTCGTGCAGAGGCGTCCGTGGGGCCGGACCGCGGGAGCTTCACGTTGGATCTTCCGCAGTCGGTGCAAGCCGGGCGGATCACCTCCGTGTGCCCGGTGGAGCTGAGGATCTCGGCGAGTCGGAGGATCACCAATGGGCAGTGGGCATCCCAGAGACCAGAGCGTGGGGGTGGTTGGCGAGGTGCTGGTCGAGGTCACGCAGCGGGATGCCCTGGGAGGCCCTGGCCTCTGTTACCACTCGGAGAGCCCTCTCCTGATCGAGGCCTGGCACTGAGGTGGTGAGGGTGGTGATCACGCGGTCGAGGGCGGCTTGACGCTGTTCGGCTCGCTGGCAGTCACGGGTGCGGGTCATAGTCCCTCGGGGCGCCGGATCGTGGTCCTGCGGGCAGTCGGCAGCGGCCGGACCAGGGCTTCGTCTGCGGTTTTGCGGATCTCTTCGTTGACGACTTGGACTTCGATGAGGTCGCCGGGCTGGCAGTCGAGGATGTCGCAGAGTGCTGCGAGGGTGTCCATGGATAGCCGTTGAGGGGGCTGGGTGACCAGGCGGAATACCTGTTCGCGGGAGAGAGTGATGCCCCGCTCTGCGAGCGGTCCGACCAGGTCGGTGGTCTGGAACATCTGCCGGGTGGCCATGATCTGCCGCAGGTGCCAGTGGTAGCCCATCTTCTTGATCACGTCTCGTCGTCCTCCCAGAGTTCGGCGTACCGTTCCTTCAACATCCGCTGGAGCAATCGGTTGCGGTACTCGTCCGAGACGCCGGTGTAGATCGCGGTGGTGCTGGCGTAGGCGTGGCCGACCTGGTCCTGGACGAACCGCTCGGGATAGCCGAACTCCACGAGATGGGTCACGTAGCTGTGGCGAAGCCCATGCAAATCGAGCTCTTCCGGCAGGTCAGCGGCCTTGCGGGCGATCTCGAACGCCTCGTCCAGTCGTCGCGGCGACATCCGTCCGCGGCGCTCGGTGATCCAGAGCGCGGGGTGCTTGCGCGGGGAGAAGGCCGGCCGGACCTCCTCCAGGTACTGGCCGAGCAGGTCGACGCTCCAGTCCAGTTCGGGAACGGTCAGGACAGTGCGGCGCTTGGGTGGACCGCCCTTGGAGGACTTCCCGAAGCGCACGAACAGGCCTCCGAACCGCTCGTACTGAGACATCTTCGGATTCTGCCGAAAGTCCGCCAGATCGAGACCGCACGCCTCCTGGCGACGAAGCCCGTAGGCGTAGACGGTCTTGAGCAGGATCGCGTCCCGCGGAGCGGCGATTGAGCCCTTCCGGTGCCGAGCCCGGATCTCGTCAACCCGGGCGTCCGCCGCGTCGAACAGGGCCTGGACCTCGTCGTAGGTCAGCGGGCGCCGGCCGGGATTGCCCTCGTACTCGCTGCTGTGGGTGACCGTGTTCCACTCGTGCAGGATCTGCGCGGCGCCTGACCGAACTGGTCCAGGCACCGCAGTGGCCAGCCGTAGCGGGCATCGGTGACGTACTCGCAGAACAGGCGAAGCGCGTTCTGGTAGTTCCGGGCCGTCGACACCGCGAAGGTCGTCCGCCGCGATCTCAGATGGTCGATGAACGCCTCGACCTCAGCAGGCTCCCACTGCCACGGGTACTGGTTGGTGAATTCCGCGAAGCGCTGCACCACTGATAGCCGCGGCTTGATCGTCCCGTCCTCGTCCAGGAAATGGGTCCTCTGCTGCCGGGCCCAGCCGTCCAGCATCGCGTTGAAGACCGCTGGCTCGGGGTCGAGATGAACGACTCCGTCCGCCAGCACCAGGTGCGCGGCACCAGGCAGATCAACAGCTCGACTCACGATGCATCTAACGCAACATCGTTGAGTTGGTTACGCCAGTGGGGAGCAGAAACGGGCCGGCCGCCCCAGGTGTAGGCTCGGGGCGGCCGCGTGTCACTTCTTCTTACCAGGCCTCGTCTGCGACAAGGCACTGGCCGCCACAGACTTCTGCGCCGCGGTCGACTTCGAACTGCTCAGCTGCTTGCTAGCCTTCGAGGCAACCTTCTTGCTGGTCTCCTTGGGGTTCTTTGCCAATCGAATCACCTCCTTCCGGGCTGTTTTGCCTCACAGCCCGGACCGTGATGTGATGCAGGTTCTGACGCGAGCAGGACATCACGTTCCTGACTGCAGCAAGCGCCCGGCCTCCTACAAGGCCGGGCGTTCGCCTTTCCGGCGGCTCTCGCTGCCGGAAACCCATGGGCTATAGCCCGCATCACCTGAGCCGAACGCAGTTGCCTCATTGACTTCTCGGTAGTGCTGTCATCCAAGGCCCGCAGTGATACCAGGGCATCCCCGGCATCATCACGTGAGGCAGCCACTTTCCGAGTCGGAGCACGGCCCAACCCCGTCACCCCAACGTCCACACGTTCCCCTCTCCACAGAAGCTTCGAGAACTCCACGGAGAGACTGCGACGTTGTGTGAGGTTCCCACGTAGAGAGGAACGCACAGCGCAAGGCAACTGCCTGTGCCCTCTTCTGGACGTCGTGATCAACCATCCTCTAGTCAGAGAGGAGGGTTGATCACGACGCCGGCCGGTTGGAGAGCGGTCTATTCGCCCTTCAACCGGTCACCTTCAGCGCCGGGGAAGCGCCAGAAGGTTGTTCGTCCATACGCCGTCGGCGTGCGTCTGGAGGTACTTGGCGCCGTAGCTAGGAGTCCGGACCGCGACGTCGGCCCGGTTGCCCCTGCCGTCGTCGGTGAACGCCTTGCCGTTCTTGTCCTCGATCCACGCGACGATCTCGGCCCGCGAGTTGTCGCCGGTCTCTCCGGTCGCCGGGTTCGTCCACCAGAGGTGGACGATGTGCTGGTGCTCTGAGCCACCCGAAAGACGAGTGCCCGTGATCTGAATCGCCATTTTTTGCTGTTCTCCTCACATGCTGTGCCGCTTGGCGGCCTACCAGTGAGGGCCGTACGCTCTGTGTGTAACCACGGGTTGCGTAGCGACCCTCAACTGAGGCGGGCCTGCCAGGGCTCGCCTCAGTTCGTCTTCGTGGACCCTTACGTCTGGACAGCAGGCTCCTTGTCCTGATCGCAGGGCTCTGGCTCACTGTCGGGGTCTGGGGGCAGTGCATCGTTCGGCTTGAGCCCGAGGATCACCGTCGTAGGGTCGGATGAGTACCCATACGTGGCCGCCAAGCTGACCCGAGTCGACGCGTACCACCGGGGGTTAGGTCCGGTGTCTTCGTCATCGAGCATGCGAGCTACTGCAAAGCCCACCGTGCTCTTCGGATCACCCATCCGCATCCTGTCGCCGTTTTTCGCGACGATGACCATGTCCCCCTGGCATTTCGGGCAGTAGCACGCCATGACGTCGGTGACCACACGTGCGACAGCCAGCGAACCCTCCAAGGAGGTCACGTGCTGGCGTGCGACGTACTCCAGCTCGCTCAGAGCAAGCTCTCGAGCTATGCGAGCCCGGACCAGGAACTTCCATACCGGCAGCAGTTCCTTCAGTGCCTCGATCGGCGCTCCGCCGTCTCGAGCTCGCAGAATCCACGTGACCAGCTCGACAACGATGGCGGGGTAGGCGCCGGCGCGGGATCCAACTCGCACCGACCTCGGGAGCAGTCCCTCGGTGACGTAGAAGGTGAGCTGGCGATCGCTGACCGAGAAACCTTCGGCCCGCACTCGCGCGATCAACTCTGACTTGGTGATCAAGTCCGGCGCACCGTCCTGCAGCTGGAGGTACTCCAAGAAGCCGTTCTCTTCCATCGCCATGTTCACCTCCACCGCCACTGTTTACAGTGCCACTGTACCGAACATCAGCCCCATTATCACTGTTTTTCGCTACAGCGCAAGTGCTCCGCTTCGGTCCCAGTGCTCGACTCCGTCTGGTTGCTCATCTACTGCCTGAGTACGAGGGGGAAATGCTCAGGTGCCACGGCGCCCTACACCCCGCGTCAGTCCCGGGTCAGGTCCACGAAGCGCAAGTAGTGGCCCTGGAACGTCACCGTGATCGTCGCGGTGGGGCCGTTGCGGTGCTTGGCCACGATCATGTCGGCCTCGCCGGCCCGGGGGGACTCCTTCTCGTAGGCGTCCTCGCGGTGCAGCAGGATGACCATGTCGGCGTCCTGCTCGAGCGAGCCAGACTCGCGCAGGTCGCTGACCATCGGCTTCTTGTCGGTGTGCTGCTTGGGACCACGGTTCAGCTGGGAGAGCGCGATCACCGGGACCTCCAGCTTCTTGGCCAGCAGCTTGAGGTTGCGGGACATGTCCTAGCACCACAAGCGCGAGGCGGGGGCGCCAGCCTGGGGCTGGCGCCCCCGCCTCAGAGATCGCGCGTCAGATCAGGAACTGCCGAGTGCTGCACTCGATGCAATTCCGCTCGGGATCAGCTGCAGCCGCTGGTGGAGCCGCAGCCCTCGCAGAGGTAGCAGCTGCCGGCGCGGCGCATCTTGGTGCCGCAGGAGAAGCAGAGCGGGGCGTCGGCGTTGAGGCCGAGCTGGATCTCCAGCAGCTCCGTGGAGTTGTGCGCCTGGGCCGGGGCGGCCTTGGGCGCCTCGACCGCCGCCGGGGTGGCGGGCTTGGTCACCGGGGCGGACTGGGCCAGCGTCTCGGTGTCCAGCTCCTCGGCCTCCAGCGGCTCGTAGGAGCCGGTCTCCAGGTGGCGCTGGCGCTCCTCGACGGAGTGGATGCCGAGCGCCGAGCGGGTCTCGAACGGCAGGAAGTCCAGCGCCAGGCGGCGGAAGATGTAGTCGACGATCGACTGCGCCATCCGCACGTCCGGGTCGTCGGTCAGACCGGCCGGCTCGAAGCGCATGTTGGTGAACTTCGAGACGTAGGTCTCCAGCGGCACGCCGTACTGGAGGCCGACCGAGACGGCGATGGAGAAGGCGTCCATCATGCCCGCGAGGGTCGAGCCCTGCTTGGACATCTTCAGGAAGACCTCGCCGAGGCCGTCGTCCGGGTAGGAGTTGGCGGTCATGTAGCCCTCGGCGCCACCGACCGTGAAGGAGGTGGTGATGCCCGGGCGGCCCTTGGGCAGGCGCTTGCGGACCGGACGGTACTCGACGACCTTCTCGACCGCGGCCGGGGCGGCCTCGGCCTTGGCCTCGGCGGCCTCCGGAGTCTTGGTCTTCGCCGAGAGCGGCTGGCCGACCTTGCAGTTGTCGCGGTAGATCGCCAGCGCCTTCACGCCGAGCTTCCAGGCCTGGAAGTAGATCTCCTCGACCTCTTCGACGGTGGCGCTCTCCGGCATGTTCACCGTCTTGGAGATGGCGCCGGAGATCCACGGCTGGATCGCCGACATCATCCGCACGTGACCCATCGGCGAGATGGAGCGCTCGCCCATCGCGCAGTCGAAGACCTCGTAGTGCGCGGTCTTCAGGCCGGGCGCGTCCACCACGTTGCCGTGCTCGGCGATGTGGGCGACGATCGCCTCGATCTGCTCGTCCTGGTAGCCGAGGCGCTTCAGGGCGCGCGGGACGGTGCCGTTGACGATCTGCATCGAGCCGCCGCCGACGAGCTTCTTGAACTTGACCAGCGCGAGGTCCGGCTCCACGCCGGTGGTGTCGCAGTCCATCATCAGGCCGATGGTGCCGGTCGGCGCGAGCACCGAGGCCTGGGCGTTGCGGAAACCGTTCTGCGCGCCGATGCGCAGCACGTCCTGCCAGGTCTCGGTGGCCGCGGCCCAGACCGGGGCGTCCAGGTCGTCGACCGAGACGGCGGCCTCGGAGGCGTCGGCGTGCTGCCGCATGACCCGCTGGTGCGGGGCGGCGTTGCGGGCGTAGCCGTCGTACGGGCCGACGACGCCGGCGAGTTCGGCGCCGCGGCGGTAGGCGGTGCCGGTCATCAGGGAGGTGATGGCGCCGGCCAGGGCGCGGCCGCCCTCGCTGTCGTAGGCGTGGCCGGTGGCCATCAGCAGGGCGCCGAGGTTGGCGTAGCCGATGCCCAGCTGACGGTAGGCGCGGGTGGTCTCGCCGATCTTCTCGGTCGGGAAGTCGGCGAAGCAGATGGAGATGTCCATCGCGGTGATGACCAGCTCGACGACCTTGGCGAAGGTCGCGGCGTCGAAGGAGTCGTCGTCGCGCAGGAACTTCATCAGGTTCAGCGAGGCGAGGTTGCAGCTGGAGTTGTCCAGGTGCATGTACTCGGAGCAGGGGTTGGACGCGTTGATGCGGCCGGACTCCGGGCAGGTGTGCCAGTGGTTGATGGTCGAGTCGTACTGGATGCCGGGGTCGGCGCAGGCCCAGGCGGCCTCGGCCATCTTGCGGAAGAGCTTCTTCGCGTCGACGGTCTCGATGACCTCGCCGGTCATCCGGGCACGGAGGCCGAATTCGGTGCCGTTCTCGACGGCGGTCATGAATTCGTCGTTGACGCGGACCGAGTTGTTGGCGTTCTGGTACTGGACGGAGGTGATGTCGTCCCCGCCGAGGTCCATGTCGAAGCCCGCGTCGCGCAGGGCGCGGATCTTCTCCTCCTCCTTCACCTTGGTCTCGATGAAGGCCTCGACGTCGGGGTGGTCGACGTCCAGGACGACCATCTTGGCCGCGCGGCGGGTGGCGCCGCCGGACTTGATGGTGCCGGCGGAGGCGTCGGCGCCGCGCATGAAGGAGACCGGGCCGGAGGCGTTGCCGCCGGAGGAGAGCAGCTCCTTGGAGGAGCGGATCCGGGAGAGGTTGAGGCCGGCGCCGGAGCCGCCCTTGAAGATCATGCCCTCTTCCTTGTACCAGTCGAGGATCGACTCCATGGAGTCGTCGACGGCCAGGATGAAGCAGGCGCTGACCTGCTGGGGCTGCTTGGTGCCGACGTTGAACCAGACCGGCGAGTTGAAGCTGAACACCTGGTGGAGGAGGGCGTGGGTCAGCTCGTGCTCGAAGATCTCGGCGTCACCCGGGGTGGCGAAGTAGCCGTTCTTCTCACCGGCGGCGCGGTAGGTGAGCACCACGCGGTCGATGATCTGCTTGAGGCTCCACTCGCGCTGGGGGGAGCCGACGGCGCCGCGGAAGTACTTCGAGGTGACGATGTTGACGGCGTTGACCGACCAGAAGTCGGGGAACTCGACGCCGCGCTGCTCGAAGTTGATCGAGCCGTCGCGCCAGTTGGTCATGACGACGTCGCGCCGCTCCCAGCGGACCTCGTCGTAGGGGTGAACGCCAGGGGTGGTGTAGATGCGCTCGATCCGCAGACCGCCCTTGGGGGCCTTGCCGGCGCCCTTGGCCGCGGTCTTGTCGGACTTCGACCCGCGTGCGGAACCGCTCGTGGTGTCTGTCACTTCTCGCTCCTCCTCCTGGGCAAACGCCCAAAGTGCCCTGAAAAGTCCGGGCACCGCTGGTTCGCTCTTCCGGTGTGCGGACAGGCGACGACCTGCCTGCTTCCGCACGGTTCGTGGTGTTCCGTGCACCGTTTCCGGGCACGCGTCGACCCCGCAGGGGGCCGGTGTGGCGGCCGGCCCCGTGGGGCCGGTGTACTGCGCCGGCCTCCTAGGGCGCGGCGGCGGGGACGGGCACGCAGGTGCCGTCCGCCTCGGGGACGGGCCGCTCGGCGCGGAGTTCCGCGATGGCGGCCTCGAAGTCTTCCAGTCCGTCGTACGCCTGGTACACGCTGGCGAACCGCAGGAAGGCGACCACGTCGAGCTCCTTCAGCGGTCCGAGTATGGCCAGCCCGACGTCGTGGGTGGTGAGCTCGGCGTTGCCGGTGGCCCGCACGCACTCCTCGACCCGCTGGCCGAGCTGGGCGAGGGCGTCCTCGGTGACCGGGCGGCCCTGACAGGCCTTGCGGACTCCGGAGATGACCTTCTCCCGCGAGAACGGTTCGGTGACGCCGCTGCGCTTGATGACCATCAGCGCGGCCGTCTCCACGGTGGTGAAGCGGCGGCTGCAGTCCGGGCACTGCCGGCGACGGCGGATGGAGCTGCCGTCTTCGGTGGTCCGACTGTCGACGACGCGGCTGTCGGAGTGCCGGCAGAAGGGGCAGTGCACCTGAGGATCCCTCCCTGGCAGGACGTGCGGACCCGTCGAGTCTATGCGATGACGACCGGGCCTCGGCAAGCTGATCATGCGACGTGACCACTAGTACTGGGCACGGTGAGGACTGTAGCCACTACATGTAGGTCTCCGGGGGAGGCGGCACCCCTGGCGTGTCGGCCCGGATTAGACTGCCGGAGTCGACTTCGAGTCGAACATTTAATCGATGTACAACAAAGCCTTGATCGAGTCAGCCAACTCCCGAATAATTCACTCGAACGTGTGTTTGGCGCAACCTTTCGATAGGAGGTGCCGTTGGGCTGGAAAAGGGAGAGGACAGCCGTCGAGAGGGGCCGCCGTGAACACGATCGAAAGCAACACCATCCCGGTGCAGGAACACTCCCAGCTCAAGGTGGGGCAGCGCACCACGAACCAGCAGAGTGTGGACGTCAGCATGGACCGTAGCGAAGACCACCGCCTCTCCGGCCCGGCCATTTCCAACACGAGCCGCGTTCCCGACCAGCCGATCGAACACTCCCCCGCGCTGGACGACGCGCACCCCGCGCCCGCCCGTTCGATGCCCGGGCGCCCCCCCGGCATCCGCACCGACGAGGCCGGGCTGACCGAGCGCCAGCGCCGGGTGATCGAGGTCATCCGGGACTCCGTCCAGCGCCGCGGCTACCCGCCGTCCATGCGCGAGATCGGCCAGGCCGTCGGCCTGTCCAGCACCTCCTCGGTGGCGCACCAGCTGATGGCCCTGGAGCGCAAGGGCTTCCTCCGCCGGGACCCGCACCGCCCCCGCGCCTACGAGGTCCGCGGCGTCGAGGTGGCCCGCCCCAACACCGCCGAGACGGCCGGGCGCCCCTCCACCTCGTACGTGCCGCTGGTCGGCCGGATCGCCGCCGGCGGTCCGATCCTGGCCGAGCAGACGGTCGAGGACGTCTTCCCGCTGCCGCGCCAACTGGTCGGCGAGGGCGAGCTGTTCGCGCTCACCGTGCGCGGCGACTCGATGATCGAGGCGGCCATCTGCGACGGTGACTGGGTCACCGTCCGCCGCCAGCCGGTCGCCGAGAACGGCGACATCGTGGCCGCGATGATCGACGGCGAGGCCACCGTGAAGCGGCTCAAGCGCGAGGACGGCCGGATCTGGCTGATGCCGCACAACCCGGCGTACGAGCCGATCAACGGCGACAACGCGACCATCCTGGGCAAGGTCGTCGCGGTCCTGCGCCGCCTCTGACGCCCGCGCCACGGCACGCACCGGGAAGGGGCTCCACCGCACTGCGGGGAGCCCCTCCGGCGTCTCTGCGAGCACCTTGTGCCCGATGCCCCGGCACCCGAGCCCCGGCGCCCGGACTCCTACGCCCACACCCCGGGCCAGCTCGGCCCCGGCGCAAAGGCGGGTCGGACAGCCGCGGCCTAGCCCCGCCTCACCACCGGCCGGACCGGCGCCGCCGAGGCGTCGATCGCCGCCAGCGAGCGGCGCACCTGGTTGCGGTCCGTGGTGTACCAGAACTCCGGCATCGAGGACCGGAAGAAGCCCCCGTAGCGCTTGGTCTCCACCCGCGGGTCCAGCACCGCCACCACGCCGCGGTCGTCGGCCGCCCGCACCAGCCGGCCCGCGCCCTGCGCCATCAGCAGCGCCGCGTGGGTGGCCGCGACGGCCATGAAGCCGTTCCCGCCACGCTGCTCGACGTCCTTCTGGCGGGCGCTCATCAGCGGGTCGTCCGGGCGCGGGAACGGGATCCGGTCCATCACCACCAGCTGGCAGGCCGAGCCGGGCACGTCCACGCCCTGCCAGAGCGACAGCGTCCCGAACAGGCAGGTGGTGGCGTCCGAGGCGAACTCGCGGATCAGCTCGCCCAGGGTGTCCTCGCCCTGGAGCAGGATCCGGTTGTCCAGCCGCTCGCGCATCGCCTCGGCCGCCGTCTGGGCACCCCGCATCGAGGAGAACAGGCCCAGCGTCCGCCCGCCGGCCGCGCCGATCAGCTCGGCCAGCTCGTCCAGCATGTCCGGGCGCTCCGGGTCGCGGCCCGGGTCGGCCAGGTGCCTGGCGACGTAGAGGATGCCCTGCTTGGGGTACTTGAACGGCGAGCCGACGTCGATGCCCCGCCAGTGCGGCACCGGTTCGTCGCCGAAGCCGGCGCCGGTCTCCGGGTTGTCGCCGGGCTCGCGCACGTCCGGCAGCCGGGCCTCCGAGGGCAGGCCGACCGAGGCGGCGACACCGTTGAAGTCCCCGCCGAGTTTGAGGGTGGCCGAGGTGAGGACCACCGAGCGTTCCTTGTACAGGCCCTCGCGCAGCAGCCCGGAGACGCTCAGCGGGGCGACCCGCAGCGAGGCGGCACCCATCCCGAAGCGGTCGCTGCGCTCGATCCAGACCACGTCGTACTCGGAGTCGGCGAGCAGCCGCTCGGCCGTCTCGTGCAGCGTCTCGGCGGAGGCCATCGCCTGCTTGCGCACCGCGTCCTCGTCGCTGAGCGCCTTGTCCCTGGTCTCGCCGAGCGAGGTGATCACCTGGCGGCTGGCGTCCCGGATCGCGGTGACCGCGTACGCCAGGTACTCGGGCAGCTCCTCCACCCGGCCGGGCTGGGCGGTCTCCATCAGGCCGTGGTAGTTCTCCGCGGCGGCCTGGAGGGCGTCCACGGCCTTCTCGTTGGCCAGCCGGGCGGCCCGCTTCACCGCCCGGTTGACGGCGCCGACGGTGAGCTCGGCGGTGGCCGCGCCGGTGACCCGGTTGACCAGCTCGTGCGCCTCGTCGACGATCAGCAGCCCGTGCTCGGGCAGCACCGGCGCGCCCTCGATCGCGTCGATCGCCAGCATCGCGTGGTTGGTGACCACGACGTCCGCCAGCTTGGCCCGCTCGCGGGCCTTCTCGGCGAAGCACTCCTGCCCGTACGCGCACCGGGTGGCGCCCAGGCACTCCTTCGAGGTGACCGACAGCTGGGCCCAGGCCTTGTCGGAGACGCCGGGCGTCATGTCGTCCCGGTCGCCGGTCTCGGTCTCGTCGGCCCACTCGCGCAGCCGCAGCACCTCCTGCCCGAGCTTGCCGGCCGGACCGCCCATCGCCTCGACCGGGTCGAACAGGCCCTCGCCCTCGTCGCTCGGGGTGCCCTCGTTGGCCCGGTGCAGGCACAGGTAGTTGGAGCGGCCCTTGAGCATCGCGAACAGCGGCCGCCGGCGCAGCACCGGGTGCAGCGCCTCCACCGTGCGCGGCAAGTCCCGCTCGACCAGCTGGCGTTGGAGCGCCAGGGTGGCGGTGGCGACCACCACGCGGTCCCCGTGGGCGAGGGCCGGCACCAGGTAGGCCAGGGACTTGCCGGTGCCGGTGCCGGCCTGCACCAGCAGGTGCTCACCGTGGTCGACGGCGTCGGCGACGGCCTCGGCCATCCGGACCTGGCCGGGGCGCTCGACGCCGCCGACGGCCGCCACGGCGGCGTGCAGCAGCTCGGGCAGTCGGGCGCGCGGGACGGCCTCGACCGCGGCCGAATCGTCGGCCGCTTCTTCGGCGGCGTCGGCGGGGAGCTGGGATTCGGAGTCGTTCGTCATGACCCTCCCACCCTACGGGGCGGGGGTGACAATCCGGTCCCGCTGTCCGGGCAGCGCGGCCGTTCCCTCCGGGGCCAGGGCGTTCGGAACGGTGCCGTGCCGGGCCGCGTGCGGGCGGTGGGGGCGGTCCCGGTAGCCGTCGAGGAGCAGCCGGTTGCGGTTGAGGCAGAGCCGGTCGATCTCCGGGCGGAACAGGTCGAACAGCGCGAACCGCTCCTTCAGCTCGGGGAAGCGCTCCTGGTGGCGGAGGACCTCGGCCCGCAGCAGGGCCCAGAAGTCCGCCTCGGGCAGTCCGGTCTGCGACTCCAGCAGCGGGGCGAGGTAGCGGAGGACGCCGATGAAGAGGCCGGAGTGGAGGAACTGGCAGAGGCCCTGCGGGTCCTCGCGCAGCAGCACCCCGGCGACCTCGGCGGGCACGTCGCGCAGCTCGGGGAGGTCCTGGTCGCTGAGGTTGACGTCGTCCACGAAGTCCTTGACGGCCAGCCGCACCGGGGTGTCGGCGGCGTCGAAGACCACGATGGCGTTCTCGCCGTGCGGGGAGAAGACCAGGCCGTACCGGTAGAGGAAGTGCAGCAGCGGCGGCAGCACGGCGGCGAACAGCCGGGCGGTCCAGGCGGCGGGGGTGAGCCCGGAGCGGGCGATCAGCTCGGCGGCCAGCGCCCGGCCGTCGGCGCCGGTCTGCAGCAGCGCGGCCAGGGTGCGGCCGCGTTCGCCGGGGTCCAGGGCCGGGCCGAGCGGCTCGCGCCAGATCGCGCCGAGCAGCTCCTTGTACTGGTAGGGGGCCTCGGGGAGCTCGCGGTAGAGCGGGTGGTCGACGGTGACGGAGGCGATCTCGCCGAGCAGGACGACCCGGCACTCGTCCCGCAGGAACGGGTCGGCGTCCCGGAGGCCGTGGATCCAGGCGGTGACGGCGGGCGCGGCGAGCGTGCGTTCGGTCGGCAGGCCGCGCCAGACCAGGGTGTTGAGGATGGCGAGCGGGAGCTTGACCGTGCAGCGGTCGGGGCGGGTCTGGTTGAAGAAGGAGCGGATGGACTGCTGGGGCAGCCGCAGGTCCCCGTCGGAGGGCAGCGGGACGATCTCGCCGGAGGCGATCCAGGGGGCGAACAGCGGCACGACGGTCTCGTCCCACTGCCACGGGTGGACGGGCAGCAGCAGGTAGTCGTCGGCGTCCGGGCCGAGGGCGGCGCGCAGGGCGTCCGGGTCGTCGAGCTCGCGGGCGTAGAGCTGTCCGGGCTCGGCCAGGCCGGGGACGCCGCGGTACTGGGCGAGCCGGCGGTGGACGGCGATCCAGGGCAGCGGGAGCGGGGTGCGCGCCTCCGGGGCCCAGCGGGCGGCGTCGGCGGCGGAGAAGCCGATCCGGCCCTTGTTGGGGACGATCCAGGGGTGGCCGGTCTGCCGGCCCTCCAGCTCGGTGTGGCCGAGGTCGGCCAGTTCGGCGGCGGTGAGCGCGGTGGCGAGCTGGTGGGCGTCGGCGATCAGGGTGGCGGTGAGCTCGCGGACCAGGTGTCCGGTGGTCTCGCCGGTCAGCCCGAGGGCGTGCCGGGCGTACGGGAGGAAGCGCAGCGGGTCGAGGCCGTCCGACCGGGTGCAGTGCACCGAGTCCTCGTCGACCCGCCAGCTTCCGTAGGCGCCGCGGCGGGCGGTGAAGCGGTACTCGGCCTCGGGCAGCGGGAGCAGGTACTCGCCGTCGGCGGCTCCGACCAGCGGGGTGATCAGCTCCTCGTAGGCGAACTCGCCGAGCATCTTGGCCAGCAGCGCGCGGCCGGCCCGCTGCCAGTGCCCGGCGGTGAGCTGCGGGGGCAGGTACAGCGGCGGTTCAGCGGCCGGCGGTTGCGGCACGGGTCAGCTCCTGGGGGCGAGGGACGGCGGTGGCGGCGGTCGAGGGGACGGCGGTCGAGGAGGCGGCGGTCGAGGGGGCGGTGGTCGAGGGGGCGGAGCGGGGCGGGGCGAAGCCGGTCCAGGCGGTGCGGCCGGGCAGCCGGTGGACGGTCCGGCCGGTGACGGCGTTGAGGATCACCGCGGCCCGGTGGGCGCCGAGGCCCAGGTCGGGGGTGCCGACGCCGTGGGTGTGGAGTTCGGCGTTCTGGACGTACAGCCCGCCGGTGAGCCCGGGCCGGGTGGCGACCCGGTGGTCGAGGTCGACCCGGTAGCGGCCGGCGGCGTCCCAGTCGATCAGGTCGGCGAGCGGTTCGAGGGCGGCCGGGCGGGCGGCGCGGTAGCCGGTGGCGAGCACCACGGCGTCGGTGCGCAGCACGTGCTCGGCGCCGGAGTCGGTGTGCCGGCAGCGGAGTTCGAGGCCGCCGCAAGGACCGGGGCGGGCGTCGGTGACGGCGGTGCCGGGGGTGATCTCCACCGGGTCGGCGTCGATCGGGCGGCCGATGGTCCGCTCGTAGAGGTGGTCGTGGATCTCGGCGAGGGTCTCGGCGCTGGCGGCCTTGTGCAGCTGCCACTGGGCCTCGACCAGGGTGTCGCGGACCGGTTCGGGAAGGCTGTGGAAGTACCGGGTGTAGTCGGGGGTGAAGTGCTCCAGGCCGAGTTTGGAGTACTCCATCGGAGCGAGCGCCCTGGTCCGGGTGAGCCAGCGCAGCCGGACGCCGTCGACGGCGTGGCGGCGCAGCAGGTCGAGGAAGACCTCGGCGCCGGACTGCCCGCTGCCGACGACGGTGATGTCGCGGGCGCCGTCGAGGTCGGCGCGGCGGTCCAGGTAGTCGGCGGAGTGGAAGGCCCGCGGGTGGCCGGCCAGGGCGGCGAAGGACTCCGGCAGGACGGGGCGGGTGCCGACGCCGAGCGCGAGGTTGCGGGCGTACACCCGCTCGCGCCGGCCGGTGGCGGTGTCGGTCAGTTCGGCCCGGTAGCGGTCGCCCTCCCAGTGCAGGGCGGTCACCTCGGTGCCGAAGCGGCAGTTGGCGAGCCGCTCGGCGGCCCAGCGGCAGTAGTGGTCGTACTCCCGGCGGGGCAGCTGGAAGCGCTCGGCGAAGTAGAACGGGAAGAGCCGGTCCTGTTCGCGCAGGTAGTTGAGGAAGGACCAGCGGTTGGTCGGGTCGACCAGAGAGACCAGGTCGGCGAGGAAGGGCACCTGCATCCGGGCCCCGTCGACCAGCATCCCGGGGTGCCAGCGGAACTCCGGCCGCTGGTCGCAGAAGAGCGTGCGCAGGCCGGGGACGGACTCGGCGAGCGCGGCGAGCGAGAGGTTGAACGGGCCGATGCCGACGCCGAGCAGGTCGTACGGCGCCGGCCGGGGTGCTGGGGTGTCCATGGGGTGGTGGGTGTCCTAGGCGGGGTTCGGGGTGGGCGGCGGGGCGGCAGGGCGGTGACGCGGCCGCGGATCCGCGGTCACGACGGGTCGCGGATCCGCGGTCACGGATCAGCCGGTCCGGATCAGCGGTCGCGGATCATCAGGGCGGCGCGCTTGTCGGGCAGGTCGAGTTCGGCCGCCGCCCGGAACCCGGCCCGCTCGAAGGCGCGGACCGAGCGCCGGTTGCGGACGTCGGGTTCGGCCACCACCCGCGCGCAGCCCGGCCGTTCGCGCAGGATGCGGTCGGCCAGCGCGGCGAGCAGGGTGGCGCCGAGGCCCCGCCCCCGGCGGTCGGCCGGGCCGAGCAGCAGGTGGACGCCGGTGTCGTGCGGGCGGGCGGGGTAGTGCGCGGCGAGCGGGTCGAGGTCGGCGCGGTAGATCTCCCAGTAGCTCATCGGGGTGCCGTCGAGCAGGCCGAGGCAGGGTTCGCTGTGGCCGTCGCCGTCGAGCTGGGCCCGGACGTGCCGTTCGGTGGCGGCGGGCGGGCCCGCGAGGTCCCAGAAGGCGGCGATCTCCGGGTCGTTCATCCAGCCGGCGAGCAGCTCCAGGTCGGCGGGCAGCCGGACGGGGCGGAGCCGGAACTCGCCGGCGGTGGTGGGCATGGCACCCCAGCCCGCGCCGGGGGCGCCGTCGGCCGGGCCCGCTGCGGAGGTCACGGGCCGGCCACCGGGTTGGGGATGTCGACGTAGACGGACTGGGTGGCGACCGGCCCGACCAGTTCGTCCATGCCGTTGATCCGGGTGAGCAGGTTGGCCTTGCACGGCAGGGTGTCGGCGTCGAGCAGCAGCGCGGGCAGCCCGGAGCCGGTGGCGGTGACCCGGGGGCTGGCGAGGAAGCTTCGCAGCGCGGCGATCAGGACCGGTTCGTCGGCGAGCCGCTGGGAGCCGAGGGCGCCGATCAGGCCGAGGACGTGGTTGATGCCGAGGTAGTAGACGAAGTGGTGGTCGATCACCTCGTCGTCGAGGAAGGTGTCGCTCCGGCTGCCGAGTCCGGGCAGCCGGCCGGTGAGCCGGTCGGCGGCGCTCTGCCGATAGTAGAAGCCCTGGTTGTCGCGGTAGCGCCCGCCGGCCGGCCAGCCGTCGGCGTCGAGCAGGACGAGGCTGTTCTGCTGGTGGGCCTCCAGCGCGATGCCGGCCCGTCCGTCGAGCCAGAGGACGGGGAGCACGACGGCGTCCAGGTAACGGAGGAACCATTCGGCGGTCACCGTGGCCAGCGGGCGGCCGCAGCGGGCGGCGAGGGCGCGCAGGGTGTCGCCGAGCCGGGAGGGCACGGTCTCGCCGGTGCCGAGCGGCTGTTCGGCGACCAGCCCGGCCACGCAGAGGGCGCGGTCGGCCGGCGCGAAGGGCTGGGCGCGCAGCACGGTGTCCAGGCCGCCGGGGTCGCCGAGCGCGGGGTGGTCGACGCCGATCCAGGCGGGGTCGCGGACGACGTCGAAGCCGGGGTGGGCGGCCCGCCACTCGGCGGCGAGGCCGCTCTCCAGCAGCCGGTGCATCTCCAGGCCGCGGTGCAGCTCCTTGCGGAGGTTCTCCCGGCGGGAGTTGGTGATCCGCAGGCCGAGCGAGAGCTTCAGCATCCAGGGGGTGCCCGGCCGGTAGACGGTGCGGACGGAGGAGGTGGGGTACCAGGGCTCGCCGGCCGGGCCGAGGTCGCGCAGCAGGCCGTCGGCGAGCAGCTCGGCGACGGCCGGGCGCAGCGCCAGTTCGCGGGCCTGCCATGGGTGCAGCGGCAGCGCGGCGGTGCCGGGCGGCAGCGCGGCGCGGTCGCCGAGCAGCCCGGCGGTGATCCGGTCGGCGCTCTCGGTCAGCGCGGAGCCGGCCGCGAGGAGTTCGCGGTCGACGGCGTACCAGTGCAGTTGGAAGGAGCCGTGCAGTTCCGGGGAGTAGGCGGCGCTCTGGGCGGGGCCGAGGCCGTCGCGGCTCTTGGGGGTGGGGTGCATCGGGTGGCCGAGCAGCAGGGACTGTTCGGCGGCGAGGAAGTGCGAGCCCTCCGGGCCGCCGGGGGCGGCGGCGGTGCGGCGGTGGGCGAGGATGTCGGCGGTGCGGACGACGGAGTCGGCGACCCGGGCGGCGAGGTCGGCGACCTGGCCGGGGTCGGGGCGGTCGGCGGCCGCGGCGGCCAGCAGCGCGGCGGTGGTGACCGCGTCGACCGGGGCGGCGGCGGTGCCCTCGCCGACCGAGAGGGTGGCCGGGCCGAAGCGGTGCCAGCCGGCCGGGGACCAGTAGCGGACCGGGGCGCAGAGCCGGGCGGCGCCGCCGAGGACGGGGATCCGCAGCCGCTCGTCCGGGCCGGGCGTGGCGCCGGTCTCCCGGGCCCAGCAGCGCAACAGGCCTTCCAGGGTGGCCTGTTCGGCGGCGACGGCCGGGTCCGGGTGCAGCAGCGGGTCGGCCCCGGCCGGGTCCCGGTGCAGCAGCGGGTCGGCCCCGGCCGGGGCGGTGCCGACGGCCGCCGCCGTGGCGGTGACCGCGGCAGCGGTGGCCGCGGCAACGGCGGCCGCCTCCACGGCAGTGGCGGGGGCGGCAACGGGGGCCGCCGCCGGGCGGTCCGGGTCCGCGCAGGGGGCCGGGGCGTCGGGCGGGGCTCCGGTGAGGGCGGTGCTCAAGGCTGCTCCTAGGGGCGCGTGGGTGCGGACGCGCGCGGGTCCGGCGGGCGCTCGCACCGTCGCGTCAGGTAAGGGTTACCTATCCCGGACGGGTGATCACAAGGACGACTCACTCGTACGGGTGAAGCGCGGTGATTGTTCACCCCTGAGGTGGGAGGGGGTGCCGCGACAACCGGACAACCGGGAGTTCGTCACAGATCGGTGACCTCGGGTCAGGTCCGCAACCCGGGGGCCGCCCGGTACCGTCCTGGTGGCCAGTGGGAGACTCCAGGGCGGCGAGCCACCGCCGGACAGGACTATCAGGGGGAAGCGAACACCATGCCATCGATCCACCGGTCAGCCGTGGCCGCGGTCCTTGCCGCCGGCACCCTGTTCGCCGTGGCCGCCTGCGGCCCGGACGGTCCCGCCGGCGGCGGGGGCACCGCCGCACCGCCGCCGGCCTCGGCGAGCGCCACCGCCACGGCCGCCGCGGGGGGCGGCGGCGTGATCGGCGGCCTCACCCTGCCCTCGGGCATCCCGACCAGCCTGCTGGAGGGCCTGCCGAAGAGCTGGGAGGACCTGAAGAAGTGGAGTTTCGACGACTGGGACAAGTGGGCGTCCAAGCACGTCTTCAACAACCCGGTCGTCAAGGACTTCTGGAACCCGGACAAGATGGGCGACTCCAAGCCCGCCGACCCGGCGCCGCCCACCGCCAAGCCGGCCGGCGACGCCGGGGTCACGGACCCCGAGCCACCGGCGGTCAAGGCGACGCCGGTGGCCCGCCCGTACACCAAGCAGCCCTCCGGGAAGATCTTCTTCAGCGCCGAGGGCGGCCGGGGCAACTGCTCGGCCACCGTGATCGCCGACCCGGCGCACCCCGGCAAGAGCAACCTGGTCTGGACGGCCGGTCACTGCGTCCACCCGGGCAAGGGCGGCAACTTCTACAAGGACCTGGTCTTCGTCCCGGCCTACAACAACTCCGGTGCCTCCAGCGGCGGCAAGAAGGCTCCGCTGTCCGAGCTCGCCCCGCTCGGCACCTGGTGGGCCAAGGACGTGGTGACCTCGCCGCAGTGGACGGTCGAGGGTGGTGGCACCGGTGACGCCGCCAGCCAGTACGACTTCGCCGTCATGCGGGTGCAGAACCAGAACGACACCGGCAAGTCGCTGGAGGAGACGGTCGGTGCGGCCGTCCCGGTCTGGTTCGACGCCCCGCGCGACCAGCTCAGCATCTCCGCCGTCGGCTACCCGCTCTACAAGCCCTTCGACGGCCAGGAGCTGTACAAGTGCGACGGCGGCAAGCCGGCGCGGCTCTCCTTCGACCCGAAGCGGCCGTCGATGCACACCATCGGCTGCACCATGACCCAGGGCTCCAGCGGCGGCGGCTGGTTCGCGCCGATGCCGGACGGGAAGCTCGCCCTGGTCAGCAACACCTCGATCGGCACGCAGGACCACACCTCGCTGAGCGGCCCGTACCTGGAGACGGTCGCCAAGCAGGCCCTGGACTACATCTCCCGCAAGCAGAAGTAGCCGCCCGACGCGCCACCGACCCACGGGGACCGATCACCATGCCACTGACCACCACGCCGGGAGCCCGCCGCCGCGCCGCGACGGCCGGCGCCGCCGTGCTCGCCGCGCTCGCCCTCACCGCGACCGCCTGCGGGCCGGACAACGAGAAGAGCGACGAGGCCGCGGGCGCCCCGTCCGCGACCGCCGCCGCCACCACCGCCGCCACCGGCAAGCCGGGCGCCGGGCTGCCCACCAGCCTGCAGGACCTGGCCAACTGGAAGCTCGACGACTGGGCGCGGTTCCTCAAGGACAACGCCTTCGTCAACGAGGTCGCCCAGGACTTCTGGTCGATCGCCAAGATGGAGGACGCCAAGGGCCGGGCCACCCCGGAGTACTCGGCCAAGTCGGCCGGCAGCTCGGTCGAACGGGACGAGCCGCCGGCCGCCATCCCCGCCAAGCCGCAGCAGCACCCGTACAGCCCGGCGACGGCCGTGGTCGGCAAGATCTTCATGACCGCGCCCGAGGGCGACTCGATGTGCTCGGGCACGGTGGTCTCGGACCCGGCCAACCCGGGCCGCAGCAACCTCGTCTACACCGCCGCGCACTGCCTGCACGACGGCAAGGGCGGCACCTGGCTGAAGAACATCGTCTTCGTCCCCGGCTACAACCGGGACGGCCAGGCCAGCCGGGGCAAGAAGTACACCGAGCAGCAGGTCTCGCCGTACGGGCGGTGGACGGCGGTGAACGCGCTGGTCTCGCCGACCTGGGTGAAGGAGAGCGGCGTCGGCCCCAACTCCCAGTACGACTACGGGATCATCCGGGTCCGCAACGAGAACGGCTCCGGCAAGTCGCTGGAGGAGGCGGTCGGCAGCTCGATCCCGATCTGGTTCAACGCCCCGCGCGAGCAGATCACCTCGGCGTTCTCCTACGGCTACCCCGCCGAGCGGCCGTTCGACGGCATGGAGCTCAACCACTGCGACTCCGCTATCCGGCCGGCCAAGCTCTCCTTCGACCCGGCCCGCCCGCCGATGTACGTGATCGGCTGCACCATGACCGGCGGCTCCAGCGGCGGTGGCTGGTTCATCACCAAGGACGGCAAGCCGAACCTGATCAGCGTCAACTCGATCGGCAACCGCAACCCGTCCGAGTACATGGCCGGCCCCTCGCTCCAGGAGCAGGCGAAGCAGGCGTTCGAGTACTTCTCGAAGAACGCGAAGTAGCCCGGCGGCCCCGCGGTCCCGACGACCGGCGAGCGCAGCCGGCAACCGGAAAGCAGCAACGCCGACGGCCCCGGTCTCCGTGCGGAGACCGGGGCCGTCGGCGCGTGCGAGGGCTCAGCCCTGCGCGCTCAGCCCTCGCGCGCTCAGCCCTGCGCGGTGGTCAGCTCGACCGCGAAGTGCTCCAGCTCGGCGGCCAGCTCGGCCGGCACCTTGGCGTGCAGCAGGGTGCCCTCGGCGGTGTGCTCGGTGGAGAGCAGCTCCCCCTCGGCGTGCACCCGGGAGACCAGGCCGCCCTGGGTGTACGGGACGAGCGCCTGCACCTCGACCGCCGGACGCGGCAGCTCGTCGTCGATGAGCTTCAGCAGCTCCTCGATGCCCTGACCGCTGCGGGCCGACACCACGATGGCGTGCGGCTCGCGGCGCAGCAGGCGCTGCAGCACGTGCGGGTCGGCCGCGTCGGCCTTGTTGATCACCACGATCTCCGGCACGTTCTGCGCGTCGACCGAGACGATGACCTCGCGGACGGCGGCCAGCTGCGTCTCCGGCTCGGGGTGCGAGCCGTCCACCACGTGCAGGATGAGGTCCGCGTCGGCGACCTCCTCCATGGTCGACCGGAAGGCCTCGACCAGGTGGTGCGGCAGGTGCCGGACGAAGCCGACGGTGTCGGCCAGCGTGTAGAGCCGGCCGCTCGGCGTCTGCGCCCGGCGCACGGTCGGGTCCAGGGTGGCGAACAGCGCGTTCTCCACCAGGACGCCGGCCCCGGTGAGCCGGTTGAGCAGGGAGGACTTGCCGGCGTTGGTGTAGCCGGCGATGGCCACGGACGGCACCTGGTGGCGCTTGCGCTCCTGGCGCTTGGTGTCGCGGCCCTTCTTCATCTCGGCGATCTCCTTGCGGAGCTTCGCCATCTTCTCGCGGATCCGGCGCCGGTCGGTCTCGATCTTGGTCTCACCGGGACCACGGGTGGCCATGCCGCCGCCGGACGAGCCGGAGCCACCACCACCCATCTGCCGGGAGAGCGACTGGCCCCAGCCACGCAGCCGCGGCAGCATGTACTGCATCTGCGCCAGCGAGACCTGCGCCTTGCCCTCGCGGGACTTGGCGTGCTGGGCGAAGATGTCCAGGATCAGGGCCGTCCGGTCGACGACCTTGACCTTGACCACGTCCTCCAGGTGGATCAGCTGGCCAGGGGTGAGCTCACCGTCGCAGACGACGGTGTCGGCGCCGGTGGCCGCGACGATGTCCCGCAGCTCCTTCGCCTTGCCGGAGCCGATGTAGGTGGCCGCGTCGGGCTTGTCACGGCGCTGGATGACGCCGTCCAGCACCTGGGAACCGGCGGTCTCGGCGAGGGCGGCGAGCTCGGCCATCGAGTTCTCCGCCTCCTCCAGGGTGCCGTCGGTCCAGACGCCGACGAGCACCACGCGCTCCAGGCGGAGCTGGCGGTACTCGACCTCGGTGACGTCTTCGAGTTCGGTGGAGAGGCCGGCGACACGCCGCAGGGCGGCTCGCTCGCTGCGGTCGTACTGGTCGCCGTCGTAGTGCTGGCCGAGGTCCTCGTCGATGGCCGCGAGGTCCTCGTCCATGAGGGCTTCCGCCCGCAGACCGTCGAGGCGGCGCGGGGCGTCGGCGTGGTCGCGGGTGTCGAACGTGGAGGTCATTCTGTCCTTTGGCTGCTGGAGTGGAAGGCCTGTCAGCGTGACCGTACCCGACGGTCACGCACGGGAGTCTGCCCAGCTGCCGCCCCGTCTACCGCTCGGGCGAGGTGTGAGCTACCCCTCGGGACCGCGGGCCCGCACGGGCAGGTTTTCCCGATGCCCGGTGAACGCCGCGGAACGGCCGTGAATTCCCCATGATGGTCGCACGCCCGGTGCGGGCGGGTCATCCCCATTTCCCGCGGCCGCCGCCGGTTCGGCGTCCCCGGCGGGCGTGCGCGGGGCGCCGCCGCCCTCCGGGGCGTGCGGGCGGTTCACGTCGTACACCCCGGAGACCCGCAGCATCGCCCGCATCACCGCGGCCAGGGCGGCCGGCTCGGGCAGTTCGACGGTGTAGGTGTGCCGCACCCGCAGCTCCTGCGGCGGCTCGACCTCGGCCGAGACGATCCCGACGCCCTCCCCGGAGATCGCCGCGGTGAGGTCGGCCAGCAGCCGGGGCCGGTTGAGCGCCTCGGCCCGCAGCGTGGCCCGGTACCCGGCCGGCGGTGCGCCGTCCGGCTGCCAGTGGATCTCCAGCACGCCGCGCCCGTCCGCCCGCATCCGCTCCCCCGCCGGGCAGCCGGTGCGGTGCACGGCGACCGCGCCGCCGCGGATCGCGAAGCCGCTGACCTCGTCCGGCGGCACCGGGGTGCAGCAGCGCGCCAGCCGGACCGGCGCTCCGGGCCGGCCGGCCACCGCCACCGGGGCGGCGCCGCGCTCGGCGGCCCGGTGCGCGGGCGGGGCCGGCTGGCCGGCCGAGGGGCCGGTGCGCACCACCGGCAGCCGCGCCGGGTGGTCGGCCAGCCACCGTTCGATGGCCAGCCGGGCGGCCGGGGTCCGGGCGTGGGCCAGCCACTCGGGGGCCGGGCCGGAGGGGCGGGCCGCCGGGTCGCCCTGCTCGGTGAGGATGGCCAGCCGGTCGCCGTCCTGGAGGACGGTCGACAGGGCGGTGAGCCGGCCGTTGACCCGGGCCCCGATGCACCGGTGGCCGGTCTCCTCGCCGAGCAGGTAGGCGGCGTCCACGCAGCTGGCGCCGGCCCGCAGCTGAAGCGTTTCGCCGCCCTCGGTGACGACGGTGATCTCGCGGTCCCCGGCCAGGTCGGCGGTGAGCGCGGACCAGAAGGCGTCCGGGTCGGGGGTCTCCTGCTGCCACTCCAGCAGCCGGCTGAGCCAGCCCGGGCGGGCCGGGTCGGTCCGGTCCAGCTCGTCCCCGGTCTGGTCGGCGCCGCTCGCGCCGGGCTGCCGGGGGTCGCCGAGGGCGACCACCCCGGTCTCCGCGACCTGGTGCATCCGCCGGGTGCGGACCAGCACCTCGACCACCTCGCCGGCGGCCAGCGCCACCGCGGTGTGCAGCGACTGGTACAGGTTGAACTTGGGGGCGGCCACGAAGTCCTTGAACTCGCCGGGCAGCGGCGTCCAACAGGTGTGCAGCTCGCCGAGGACGGCGTAGCAGTCGGCGTTCTCCTCGACCACCACCAGCAGCCGCCCGAAGTCGGCGGGCTGCGGACGCTGCGGCCGGCCGTCCCGCCCGGGCGCGGCCGCCCGCTTGAGCAGCACCCGGTGCAGCGAGACGCAGTGCCGGGGGCGGACGGTGACCTCGGCGGCCACCCCGGCCTCGGTGAGCTGGCGGGCCAGCGTCCGGGCGAACGACTGGAGCAGGGCGTCCGGTTCGGCCTCGTGGCCGGCCAGCAGCGCGCGCGTCCGGGCGTGCTCCTCCGGGTGCAGGGTGGCGAAGACGATGTCCTCCAGCTCCGCCTTGAGCACCTGGATGCCGAGCCGCTCGGCCAGCGGGATCAGGACGTCCCGGGTGACCTTGGCGATCCGCACCTGGCTGGCCGGCTTCATGTGCCGGATGGTCCGCATGTTGTGCAGCCGGTCGGCGAGCTTGATCACCATCACCCGGACGTCGTCGCCGGTCGCGACCAGCATCTTGCGGAAGGTCTCGGCCTCGGCGGCCGCGCCGAAGTCGACCTTCTCCAGCTTCGTCACCCCGTCGACCAGGTAGGCGACTTCGGGACCGAACCCCTCGGCCACCTGGGCCAGCGTCAGGTCGGTGTCCTCGACGGTGTCGTGGAGCAGCGAGGCGACCAAGGTGGTCGTCCCGGCGCCGAGTTGGGCCAGGATCATGGTGACGGCCAGCGGGTGCGTGATGTACGGCTCGCCGCTCTTGCGCTTCTGCCCGCGGTGGCTGGCCTCGGCGAGCCGGTAGGCCCGGGCGAGGAGGGCGAGATCGGCCTGCGGGTGGTGCTCGCGGTGGACGCGGACGAGCGGTTCCAGCGCGTCCGGCACCGGCGTGCGGCCGGTGGCCAGTAACGCGGCCCGCCCGGCCCGGCCGAGCGCGACGCGGCCGAGCCCTCCCAGGGGCCGCCTGGCCCCGGCCTGCCGTGCGGACGTCGGCTGCCCCGCCAGGGGCTGCCCGGCTTCGATGGTCATCAACACCTCCGGCGGCGGTCACCGGTTGCTGCCCCTGCCGAGGGGCGATCGACCCGGTGGTCCATGCTACCGAGCAGAGCACGTTCCGCGACGCCCTGCTTCCCATCCGTCAGCCGGATCACCCGAACGGGGGGATTCGTCGCCGTACGAAATGGGCAAACCGCCCGCGGCTGCCGGCCGCGGGCGGTCATCGCGCCTCGGTCATCGGCCCCGAGCGCCGGTCATCGGTCGCCGAGCGCCGGTCATGGAGTGCCGGTCACCGGTCATCGGTCACCGGGCGCCGAGTGCCCGTCAGCCCCCGCGGCCGTCAGCCCTGGAACGCGGCCAGCCAGCGCCGGTCGAGCTCGCCGCGGGCCACGATCACCGCCGGCCCGGTCTTCTCCACCCGTCCGTCCGGGTGCTCGGTGATCGTCAGCCGGCCACCCGGCACGTCAACGGTGTGGGTGACGGGCTCGCCGGTGACCGCCGGGTCGACGCCGTCCCGGCGGGCGGTGGCGACGGCGACGGCGCAGGCGCCGGTGCCGCAGGAGCGGGTCTCGCCGGAGCCGCGCTCGTGCACCCGCATCGCGACGTGCCGCGGCCCGCGGTCCACCACGAACTCGACGTTGACGCCCTCGGGGTAGGCGGTCGCGGGGCTGGTCAGCGGCGCCTTCAGCAGGTCGCCGGCGTCGTCCAGGCTCTCGACGAAGGCGACCGCGTGCGGGTTGCCCATGTTGACGTTGCGGGCCGGCCAGTGCCGCTCGCCGACGGTCACCTCGATCCCGTCCGGGCCGGGCAGCAGCGCGCGGCCCATGTCCACGGTGACCTCGCCGGGCGTGCCGTCCTCGGCGTCCTCGGCGATCCACACCGTCCGCACCCCGGCCCGGGTGGCGACCGCCAGCTCGCCCGGCTTCGCCAGCCCGGCCTCGACGAGGTACCGGGCGAAGACCCGGACGCCGTTGCCGCACATCTCGCCGATCGAGCCGTCGGAGTTGCGGTAGTCCATGAACCACTCGGCCCGGTCGGCCTGGTCGGCCGAGGCCGGGTCGGCGGCCGAGCGCACCACCCGCAGCACCCCGTCGCCGCCGATGCCGGCCCGGCGGTCGCACAGCGCGGCGACGGCCTCGGGGCCGATGGTCAGCCGGCCGTCCGGGTCGGGCACGATGACGAAGTCGTTCTGGGTGCCGTGGCCCTTGAGGAAGGGGATGCCGGCGGGCTGCCGGGAGAAGTCGCTCACCCTCCCGATGGTACTGAGCCGGCGTCCGGGGCGACCGGGCGGACCACCTGGCGGACGGGGTCAGCGCAGGTGGACGACCCGCCAGAGGGCCAGCGCGCAGGCGGCCAGCACGATCAGGGTGTAGATCACGATCGCCTTCCACCCGGCCCGCTGGCCGGAGCCCCGGCGCGGCAGGCCCGGCCACTTGTACCCGGCGTGCCGGGCGGCCATCGCGCCCCAGCCGACCGAGGCCGCGGTGAGCAGCAGCCCGAGCATCCCGACCATCGCCGAGCCGGCGCCGGCCGAGCCGAAGGCGAGCGGGAAGGCGAACATCAGCGAACCGGCTGTGGCGAGCAGCGCGATCGGCAGCGTCTGCCACCACCGCAGCCGGCGGCGCGGGCGGATCTCCCGCTCGTGCACCGCGCCGGCGGGGGCGCGGGTGTCCAGCGCGGGCAGCGCGACCGCGTACGAGGTGGGGGCGTCGAGGCCGGGCAGCACGGGCAGGTCGGGCAGGGCCGACGCGTCGAGGTCGTCGGCCTGCGCCGTGGCGCTGCCGCTCATCGGCATGGCGCTCTGGCCGGTTTCGGGGCCGGTACCCGTCGACACGCGGCCTCCCCTGACAGTTCGACACGAGTGCGGACTCGCGGCCGGGCACGGTCGGCCCGCACGGGCCGACCCTTATGACCTCGATGATGGCATGTCCAGGGGGGCGTTCCGGGCCTGACCGGCGTCATCGGGTGATCCGTGGCCATCACGTGATCGGGCCGTGACCGCCGGTTCGTCCTGCACGGCCGGCTGCGCGCGCAGGTGCACCGCCGGATTGGCCGGATCGCGCCTACGGAGTGGCGGTTCCCTGACGTTCGATCAGCTCCAGCGAGCGGGCGAGCAGCTCGGCGGGGTCGGCGCCGGCCGGGCGGGAGAGCCAGTGGATCCGGTCGTCCCGGCGGAACCAGGACTCCTGGCGCCGGGCGAACCGCTTGGTCGCCCGGACGGTTTCGGCCCGGGCCTCGTCCTCGGTGCACTCGCCGGCGAAGTGGTCCAGCACCTGCTGGTAGCCGAGCGCCCGGGAGGCGGTCCTGCCCTCCCGCAGGCCGGCCTGCTCCAGCTCCCGCACCTCGTCGAGCAGTCCGGCCTCCCACATCCGGTCGACCCGCAGCGTGATCCGCTCGTCCAGTTCGGGACGCGGGACGGCGACGCCGATCTGCACCGCGTCGTAGACCGCGGTGTTGCTCGGCAGGTTGGCGGTGAACGGCTGCCCGGTGATCTCGATGACCTCCAGCGCCCGGACGATCCGCCGGCCGTTGCTGGTCAGGATCGCCGCGGCGGCGGCCGGGTCCAGCTCCGCCAGCCGCCGGTGCAGCGCGTACGGGCCCGCCTGGTCGAGCTCGGCCTCCAGCCGGGCCCGGACCTCCGGGTCGGTGCCGGGGAACTCCATCTCGTCGATCGCCGCCCGCACGTACAGCCCGGAGCCGCCCACCAGGACGGGGGTGCGGCCGGCCGCGAGCAGCCGGTCCATCTCGGCCCGGGCGAGCCGCTGGTACTCGGCGACGCTGGCGGCCTCCGTGACGTCCCAGATGTCCAGCAGGTGGTGCGGGACGCCGCCGCGCTCGGCCGGGGTGAGCTTGGCGGTGCCGATGTCCATGCCGCGGTAGAGCTGCATCGAGTCGGTGTTGATCACCTCGCCGCCGAGGCTGCGGGCGATGGCCACGGCCAGGTCGGACTTGCCGGCGGCGGTGGCGCCGACGACGGAGACGACACGGGGGGTACGGGAGGTGCTCACCGAACAAGTCTCCCAAACCCGCCGCCACGCGGGTGACCTGTCCCCCCGCCCCCGGGCGGACGGGCCACGATGGACCGGTGAGGGCCGTTGCGAACGGTTCGAGCGCAACGGTCGTTGACCGAGAGGAGAGGAAGAAGGTGAGGACGTCATGGGCCTGATGGACAACCTCAAGGGCAAGGCCGAGGAGCTCAAGGAGAAGGCCAGCGAGCTGGCCGGCAAGCACAACGAGCAGATCGACCACGTCGTGGACAAGGCCGGCAACGCGATCGACAAGGCGACCAAGGGCAAGTACAGCGAGAAGATCGAGCACGGCACCAGCAAGGCCAAGCACGCCGTGGACGACTTCGCCCACAAGCCCGGGCAGCCCGAGCAGCCCGAGCAGCCCGGGGCCGACCGGAGCCCCGGCGGGCCGCCGGCCTGACCGCCCGGGCCGGGGTGCTCAGCTCCAGGACGCCACGAAGTACCCGACGCCGTACGGGGCGTCCTGGTAGCCGAGTCGCGCGGTGAGGCCCGCGCCCTCCGCGGCACCGGCCAGCACCTGCCAGGGGGCGCGGCCCTCGGCCTTCAGCTCGGCGGCCAGGCCCCGGTCCAGGGCGGCCAGCGCCGCCAGGTCCGCCGAGCCCAGCGCGTCGGCGAGCGCCGCGTCGAAGCCCTCGGCCCGCTCGTCCAGGTAGCCGGGTGCCTTCAGCGAGCGGCAGGCGCTGCCGTCGCCCATCACCAGCAGCCCGACCTTGTCGGCCAGCCCGGCCAGCCCCTGGCCCAGGCCCAGCATCCGGTCGGCGGGCGCGTCGGCGGGCACCGAGCAGGCGTGCGTCGGCAGGGTCGCCCCGGCCCGCTCCAGCAGCCAGGCGCCGACGGTGAGCGAGGGCGCCAGCTCCGGGCCCTCGACCCGGCCGGCCGGCAGCTTGACCACCAGCGGCACCCCGTAGCGGTGGAAGGAGCCGGCTCCGCCCTCGGTCCACACCTCGGCCTCCGGCCCCGTCCCGACCACCACGAGCAGCTCCGGCCCGGCCGCCAGCAGCGCGGCCAGCGCCTCGTCGCAGGCCGCGCGCAGCGGCTCCAGCTCGGCGGCCGCACCGGCGGCGACCTCCGGGACGAGCAGCGGCGGACAGGGGCAGACGGCGGCGGCAACCAGCATGTGGATCACTCTAGCCAAGAACGACGGCGGCCCGGCGGGACGTGGAGTCC